>JAPLWU010000096.1 GCA_026396425.1 Microcaldota archaeon
GGGATGCACATCGACTCTTGGAGTCGCGTTCTCAAACGAGCTGTCCGCACTCAATTTCATGAACGCCGTTCTCACTAATGACCCGGACGGTTCTGGTCCGGCCTCGAAAAACACCGAAGTAATCGGGCTTTTCGTAGACGTCAACAACTACGTGGACAAATTCGATGACACGATATGCGGCACTGCCCCGGCATGCGACTGCAACTATTCGATTTTGTGGGACAGCCTTGCGCGCATAGGCAACCACACGCTCTACGATTACGGAAAGCCCTCGATTGTTCTCTCGCTCGAGCTCGAAAACGACGAGCTCGCTGGCGGGTGCTGGTCCAACGAAAACGTCTCGAGTTTCTACAAGGACTTATACGCAAACAGAATCTCGCAGCTTGCCGGTTCCGGAATCATCGGGCTCTCGCTCGCATGCCTCCAGGATGGACATTGCTACCCGTACCCCCCTCCACCCCTGGCATACTACGGCCTTCTCGATTCCACGTCCATCCCCAAGGACCCGCAATACCTCTCGTGGTTCGATGCCTGCGGCAGATATTATTTCAACTCGGAAGGTATAATCATTGACACGTTCTCAGCAAAGCCGACAAACAGCACTGCATGCGACGGCTCGAGGCTGATGGCGCTCTACCAGCAGTACAAATGCTATGCGGAATAGAATGCGAAAACGGATGCAAAAATTGATATGAAATTTGATGCAAAACAAATAGGGTGGTAATATGGCAGATGATGATTGGAAGGAAGGGCTTGCCCTTGCATTTGGCATAATCATATTCCTCTTTATCCTCATGCAGGTCTGCCCGTCCACCGGCCCGGAGGCTTGCCCTGCCGGGCAAATTCTCGACCCAATGTGCCCGGCTGCCTGCCCGTGCCACGCGCCGGTGGGCGCATGCGCATGCACTGATGACTGCCCAGCTGAAAGGCTAAAGCCGGACTGGACATGCTGCCCTGAGGGTTCTGTTTGGAATGCCGCGCAATCCTGCTGCTCGGTTAGCGGAATCTGCGTTGCCGTCTTGTGCAACCCTGCAACCCGCCTCTGCACCCCTGGAGTCGGCGACTGCCCTGCCGGCGGCTGCTGTCCCTTCGGCTCGGCTTGGTCGGGCACGTTGTGCTCGCCCGCCCCCGGTCCGACTTGCTCCACGGAAGGAGCTTCTTGTATTCTCAGTCAATGCTGTCCCGATCTCACCTGCACTCAGCCAGACATTTGCGAAGCGCAGAATCCCGGTCCAGACCCCGGCGACTGCCTCCCTGCCTCGAGGCTCTCGCCAACCGGCCTTTGCTGCCCCGTTGGCAGCGAATACCTTAACGGCTGCTGCCGAGTCGGCGGGATTGAAGGAAGCTGCGTTCTTTCAGCTGACCCGGACCCGACCTGCCCCGGAGGCACGTATTGGAATTACGCTCAAGACCCGCCTTGCTGCACAACTTCGCCCACGTGCGAATCCGGCTCCGTGCCGCCAACTTGCGCCCCGTTGGGCCAGAGCTGCGCAAGCCTCGTATGTTGCCCTGGCCTCGGCCTGACTTGCAATCCTGGGACGCAAACGTGCGTCAGCTCAACTCCGTGCAGGAACGAAGGCCAAACGTGCGGCGCTATCAACTGCTGTCCCGGCCTCGTCTGCACAGGCGGCTTCTGCATCGACTCGGGTTCCATCCCTTCCTGCAGAACCAACGGCCAAACCTGCGATGACGACAATCCGTGTTGCGGAGGCCTTGGCCTCACCTGCACAGACGGCACCTGCCAAACCGGCGCTTCGTTCTGCCCTCCCGCCCGGCAATGCCCTCTGGTTGAACCGCTCTGTCCAGCAGGTTGCTGCCCTGTGACAGCCCCTGCTTGGAATGCGACGCAACTCTGCTGTTCCGATGGTTTCAGCTGCTTCGTCCCACCGGCGTGCGACCACACGAACCCCAACCAGCAAACTCCGCCAATAAACTGCACCGGCACTTACGCAGAGGGCAATTCCACAACCTGCTGCCCCGGATTCGACTGCGACTTGGCAACCCACTCGTGCATAGCCACCTCAACCTCCGGCTGGTACTGCATTTCATACTCGCAAGTTGGAGCATGCCCTGTGAACTCATGCAATGAGGCCAACGGCGGAGTAGTGGGGCCATTCCCTGCCTGCGTTTGCGACTGCTTAGGCGTGACTTGCGGTCTCGGCGAGAGCAAAAACAACAACACCTGCTCGTGCGTCGCCCTTATGCCGACCTGCTCCATACCAAATGCAACAGTGCCTAGCGGCCAAATAAAAAAACTAATCGCAACTTTCACGAATCGCCCTCCGCTTACGACCGTTGCCGAGATTCAGTGCAACAACACGCACAACCCAGGCGATACCGTTCCGATAAATGCCACCGAACAGGCCTCCCTAGACTGCAAATATTTCGTTCCGGTAGGCCTCACGAGCCAAGTATACACTGCAACCGTGCTCGCCTCCAATGTCCAGACCTGCACCGCGCAGATTAACGCAACCTGCAAAAATCTAACTCGGCCATGCGCATCGAACTCTGATTGTTGCGACATGTGCACTCCGCCTACCGCTCCACAATGTAACTTCATGTACTCTGGAACTGGCCCATTCTTGGCTGGGCGAATCAGATGTGATCTTGGCACCAACACCTGCAAGCCTTATTGCGTTTTGGCTGGCGGCTCATGCTACTCCGGAGGCCAATATTTCAACGGCGTTTGCTGTTCAGGCGGATGCCGCTGGACTGGCGGGTGCGGCTCATGCCAGCCTAATTTTAATGGTGCATGCAGCTCCGGACTCCCCTGCTGCGCGAACATGTACTGCAGTACTGGCGGCCAATGCAAGGGCTGTATAGCAGATGGCCAGCCTGGATTGGATAGTCAAGGGGCCGAGCAGTGCTGCTCGAATTATGCCCCGAACAGAGTCGCAGCATACGGAGAGCCATGTTTGACAACAAGCCCGTTCCGCCTGGGATACAACCACTGCTACAGCGTTTCCTGTCCACCCAACGCCGACTGGGAACCCAGAAAGATACCCCCAGACTGGTACGGGTACGGGTGCTGTCCAGTGGGCAGCCATTGGGTCGGCGCACCCACTAACGAATGCGTCCTCGATACCAACAATGGCGGCTACTGCGGTCCTTGCATCGGCTTGCAATGCGATCCTGGGACTTCACTGGACGATGACCCACTATGCTGCTGTTCGGTGATCCAGGCCACCTGGGGCATGTGTCGTTACGCAACTGTTAATTAACCCCCCATAAACAGGCGCTACCCAACCTTCCAGTATCTTTTTGTTTTTATGAAGTTCTTCTGAGCCTCCAGCAGGTCGATGAACATTGCGTCTTCGTTTCTTCGAACATTTGAGAGAACCCGCGCGGCAGTTTCGGCTCCCACTCCATAAACCGCGAGCGCAATCGCCCCTCTTCTGCCATACGCTTCTATTAAGCTCGCCTTTTTCATAAGCTCATTTATTTTTCTTTTCTCTTCAGCCTTCAAACCCTCCTTTCCAATCAGCTTCTCCTCGCCATCGCGGGCAGGCGCAACAAGAGGGCTTTTGCATTTCGGGCAATCGATTTTTCTCCCCAATCTCCCGATTTTCTCGTAGAACAAGCTTTTGCAGTAAGTGCAAACGAACCGCATGTTTTTCTCCAATATCTGGCCCTCGAAAGCCTTGAGAACTTCGGATGAGGGCATGACCGGGGAAATGAGCTCGCCGGCGCTCACCCTCATCATTGCTGACATTCCCAATTTCGAGAATCCATCAACATCCTCGGCAACAATCCTGATTCTCCCGCCCCTAATCTCGCCCAAAAGTTTCTCGCATCCCTCTACATCAAGGTAATTTTCCGTAATCTCGCGCATGGCTTCGCGCCAAATCGGGCTTTCGCGGAGGTGCTCCATCACTCGTTTTCCAACGGTTACCTTATCGGAAATCAAGCCGAATGCCCGAGCGGCATGGATGAACTTATACCTGAAGAGCGGGCTCCTCTCAATGCTTTTTTCGATTATCCCACGGATTACGGATAGCCCTCCGACAACCGCGGCAATCTTTTTCGCCCTGATTTGCACCGGCAAAAGCAGCGAGATTCTGTAGGGATCCGAGTCCGCCCGCACGCTCTGCCCCAAACTCGCACTGAGCGCGGCCGAAACCGCCTTTGCCAGAGTATCGTTTATTTCGCTCCCGCCGCAAACATGTATTACCGCCCTGTCGGCACACACCTCGATGAAAATGGTTTTCTCATCCGGAACAATTAGCTGCTGGGCAAGAGTTTCGACAGCCAATTTCTCGGCGTCCTTCCGCAACACTTCGGACTCCAATCTTCCCTCTTTCGCTTTTCTCCTCAGCTCCCCCACTCCCTTAGCAATTTCAAAAGGAACAGGAATCTCCTCGCCAACCCAGTCGGGAACCGCAGCAGTGAAGCTTTCCGAAGGCTCGACAACAACCTCCTCCTCGCTCACATCGAGCACGCGCCAGGGGATTCCCTTGCTTATGAACGTGACTCCCTTCTCCAAAGTGGAAACGAAAACCTCGTCGAGATTGGCCACCAGCCTGTTAGTCGCGGCATTCCTCAGGCCGAACTTCCTCGCGCTCGGAATCATGCTGAGATTTCCGTAGTAATATTCCAGCGTGTTCGAGCCCCGCCGTATTCCCCCCTCAAACCACAGCAATCTCTGCGAATGCAATTGTCTTGCCACTGCCTCAAACTCCTCCCTAGTCAGCTTCGCATAAGGGGCGGCCCTTCTCACAATCTCAAATGCCTTTTCGGTTCTTATCTCGCCCCATTCCAGAGCGATTCCGGCAATCTGGTGCGCGAGAACATCTAGAGCATTCGACTGCATTTTCGGTTTTTCCAGTTTCCCGGAAAGCGCCGCCTCGCAAACCGCGACTGCCTCCAAAACATCGTCCGCATCGCTGCACATGACGATTCCCTTCGGAGTTCTTTCGAACGAGTGGCCGCTCCTCCCAACGCGCTGCACGAGCCTGCTCACTTGCCTCGGCGACATGTACTGGACAACCAAATCCACCTCGCCGATATCCATCCCCAATTCGAGCGAAGAAGTCGAAACGAGCCCCTTTATCTCGCCCTTCTTGAAGCTCTCCTCCACTCGCACTCTTTCCTCCTTGGCGAGCGAGCCGTGGTGCACGGAGAAAATGTTCTTCGCACTGCCAAGCTTGTGGTGCATCACCAGCAGTCTCGAAGTCAAAACTTCCGCAACGTGTCGCGTATTCACAAAAATAAGCGAAGCCCTGTGCTCGCTCACCAGTTCGTCAAGCCTTCGCAGCCTCGCAACCGACTGCTCATCCAGCGCAACATCCTCGGCGAGCTTCGCATCCCCGGCGCCCTTTTCCGGCGCCTCAACTGAAAGTTTCATCTGCCTCTCTGCGCTGACTTGCTCAACCCTGTGCTTCCTCCCGGCAAACAAGAATTCCGCAACCTCCTGCGGAGCTCCCACAGTCGCGCTCAGCCCAATCCTCTGGAATTCGCCCTTCTTTTCCACCAGCCTTTCAAGCGCCACTGACAGCTGCGCCCCCCGTTTAGAATCAAACAACTCATGCACTTCGTCGACAACAACCGTTTCGACGTTCAGAAGTGCCTTCCCAATCCTTTTCGCAGGAAGAAGGGCCTGCAATGTTTCCGGGGTGGTAATCAAAATCTCGGGCGGCTTCCTAGCCTGCTTCTGCCTCTCGCTCTGCAAGGTGTCTCCGTGCCTCACGGCGATGCTCACGCCGAGCTGCTCGCACCACCACGTAACTCGAGAAAGCATGTCGCGGTTCAACGCGCGAAGCGGCGTAATATACAAAACTTTTATTCCACTCGAAATTTCGAGCATTTTCGTTCTTTCTTTTTCGAGCATGTTTATGTTTTCTTTTTCATTTTTTTCTTCCATTTTTTCTTCGTCAGTTTTTAGTTTTGTCTGTTCATCCTTTCTTGCGAGCTTATCCAGCAAAGGCAGAACCGCAGCTTCCGTTTTCCCCCATCCTGTAGGCGCAATAATGAGAACATTCTCCCCCCTTGCGACCGGGCCCATCGCCCTCTCCTGAATCTCGGTAAGCTTTGTGAAACCTTTTTTCTGCATGAGAGAGCGGATTCTCTCGGAAAGAACTTCGTGCATGAGCATCCCAGAAATAACTCTCCTGACTACTACTCACGCAAAAATAATTAAGACTTGCGCCATCCTCGCAAAACCGAATCAGACTCCGGGCTCCTGCACTTTGCGCCTGTTTACGAGGTTGATGACGCCCACGACCGCGCAGGCCAATACCATCCCCGCAGTGGCGACTAAGCCGAACCCGTACATGAAGCCGTAAGCCTCTTGGTCCTCCACGCGCGAGACTTCAACCCTCGAGGCGCCCTGCGACTTGTCGCCGATGTCCTTCAAGGCGCAAAAAGCCTCCGTCCAATTCACTGCAAAATAGCGGTTCGAGGTAGCCCCGTCGATATTCGCGGCTATGGCCATCGAACGGGGGTGCGTCACCGTATTCCCGGCCCGCTCGTATTCGAAAGGCCTAAACGGCACGACGGCAGTAATGACCTGCTCCCCGATATCGCCCATCCTGACCGTATCGACGCCCGCCACCCTCTTCCCAAACCTGACGGCATCGTCGACCTTCGCCCACTCCCCAGCGCCAATTCTGTCAACCCCCAATGCGTATACCGTCCTGCCGCCCACCGTATACGCGACCGCCCTCTCGTTTTCCCCAACGACTTTGGCTATCACCCCGGCTGGCATTGTTACAGTGTAACTTTCAACGGGCAAATGGCTCCTTTTCGGACCAGCAGTAAAAACCGCCATCGCGCTTAATGCGAGAATCAAGGCCGCCCCGCCAAGCCATGCCCTCCTCGTGTCTCTTTGCAATTTATCCTCAAATAATTTCGCGGCCCTTTGGAACTCGCCCATCGGATTTGCGCCGCCCGAACCCACGGCAACCGGCGTTCTATTTTTTCCCGAAAAACGAATCATGTTCGCCCCACCCCGCTTATGGCTAATGCCAGATTTGTCGCTTTTAATTTATTAAACTTTTACAAAGAGAAACTAGACGCCCATTTCCTTCAGCCTTCGCACGGCCTCCTTGATTTTCGCGAAGGCGCTGTCGGCCTGGCTTTTGTAGGAATACTCGAAACTGTCGCCGGCATCCCTCGAACCCGTATTCGAGGGAACAACAAACCTGTATTTTCCCCCATCATTCTCGATTATTTTCCTCTTCTTGAGCTGCAGCAGGTGGTACCTGACAGTTTTCTCGCCGGTCTTGGCCCCGGCCGCCTGCATATACTCCATTATTTCGGGAACTTCGGGCTCCTTTCCCATGAACGAGAAGTGCAGCAGCGCCTCCAGCAGGATAATCGCGGTATCGCGGCTCTCGTTCGGAGAGATGAGGCCGGTCGAGAGGGCGACCCACCTGAGGAGCGATTTCCTCGTCATCTTCACGTCATCCGTTAACTGCATATCCCGCACTAGCAATTCGGAATTGATTAGTTCGGCTTCGGGCATTGCCATTTCAAACACTCCCAGATAGCATTCCTGGGAAAATTATAAAACCATATCCTTAAATACTAAAAAAACCATAATTCTGGGCAGGGGGGATGGAGATGAACTCGGTAAAAACGGCATTAGCGACAGGCGTAGCGGTTGCAGGACTTGCCATGAATGCCTTGGCTGCTGACGGGGCGCCCGCCGGAGCAGACAAACCAGCCGGACCAACATTAGGGCTTTACCCAAACTTCAGTAATTTCGGTGTGCATCCCAACCCTGCATCGTTTTTCGGGCAGCCCGACCGGATTTACTTCGAATGGTCAAAGGTCAAAGAAGCGGAATCCACAGAGCTTTTTTGGAGCTCGAGCCGAAACGGAGTGACGGCCTGTTTTTTCCTTAAAAATACCTCGGACGGGGGAAAAAACTCCTACCTGACAAGAGTGAACATTTCTTTTCCCGTATGCGACCATCTCATAGTCGGAACGAGACTGAGCAACGGGCAGGGCCGGGTTGACGGATTGATGGGGACTTTCGATTGGGCCGAATCGCGCCTCAATGCCGGAGTGCAGTACGACGGCAAGACGGGCAGGATTGCGGCGGAGTTGAGGAAGAGAGTTCATGGGGCAGAGGTAACCGCTTCAGTTGCCGTGGCCGTGGACCGCGCGCTGAAGGATATGACCGACAAAGGCGTGGGCGTGCAGCTAAAGAAAGGTAAAAATCTTGTTTCATTTGGCAAGGGAGGCCCCGACTGGCATGACATGAAGTTCCATTACAGGCGATACGTGAACCCCAAGACGCTTGTTGACCTGCACGTCTCAGGGAACGGCAAAAACGTGTTAAACGTGTTAAAAAAACCAGGCTACGTGGGAGTCGGTTTCACGAAGGTTTTCTGAACTCCAGCTACCTTTTTTCTCGTAAGTTATAAAAACCATTTGCGCCATTCAGCTTTTCTTGCCGAGCTTCCACAGGTACCAGAAATATTTTTTGTAGCTCTCGGCAATCGCCTTGTTCTCAATTCTCACGGCGATGGGATTTTCTTGCCATATGACCTGAACACTGACATTCCCGTATATGAAAATCACGTGCGGGCTTGAAACCCTGAATGGCATCACCCTGAAATGGTAATACTTCATCTTTTCGGACTTTCCGAAAGCCCCAACATCCCGGTGCGTGTACCCCTGGTCCACCAAATCGTGCCACCACACCTTTTTTCTCGTCCTCTTCGCGTTGTAAATATCCCAGAAACCTTTCGGCATGAACCGGATAATCCCCCAGTTGCCGGCTATGTAGTAATTCTCCTTGTGCTCCAGCGTTTCGTCGAAAATCGTCTTCATCCCGTTTACTCCCCGGTAAATGTCGACTTTCGTTTCCTCCTTCTGCTTCCCGAACCTCTTCACCAGATTCGGCATCACTTCGAGCAGCTCCGTCTTAATTCCCTTAATGCCCGCCTCCTTCTCCTCCATGAACCCCATCAGCCTGCTCGGATGCGTTGCGGAATATTTCTTCCTCTTCCCCTCGTGCGCGAACACGACAAGGCCAGCATTCTGCAGCTTGCCGAGTATGTCGTAGAGATGCCTCCTCTCAACCCCGGTATTCACGTGAATCTCGTCGATTCCCATCGGCCCCGCATCAAGAAGAAGCGTATAAACTTTCGCGGCATTCTCGGTGAGTCCCATCCTCCTCAAAACTTCGACTGCCATGAATCAATTACTCATCGCTCATATTTAATGGTTTCCCTAGGATACCACATTCTTTTAAATATCGGAAAAACCATAATACTCGCAAGCGTAGAAATCAGGCGTGGGAGAAAATTCAGCAGAACACGAGGTGAGCGCAAGCGCTGAACCCGCGCAAGCGAGGTGGGAAAATGAACGAAATAAAAAAAGTGGACAAAGGAAAAGGAGTAAGGCCAGCGCCGGAACCACGAATTCCTTCAACCATGAAGCCGGCTCCCGATAAATGCGCTCCTCTTTCGGACTCTTCAGGAATAGGCGGGGGAAGCAGAGAAACAAGGGAAACCGAAGAAATGCGTTTCAAAATCGGCGACGGTAAAAAGCTTGCAGAACAAATAAGAACATGCATGGTTGGTTTTCTGGTAATTGAAGATTATGCATCTGAGCTGGGGATAAAGGAAAAGGAGTTTGGTTCGCAGTTAAATTACAAGCTTGCAGGCATCTTTTTAGAAAAAATCAAATCACTCAGAACCGAAAGCCAACCATACACGGAGCTGATTGAAGCATTGGAAAAGGTTATCCTTCGCGGTGTGTTTTACGATGTTATGGGCACTCTTCTTTTCGGCCAACCTGGCGAATTGAGACTTAACCCTGATGGGGTGGACCATATAAGGTCTGCTCTTGAAGCAGGAAGAAAGGTTTTCTTTTGTACTTCGAGTTCGTCTGCCTATGAGGACCTACTTGACGCGGGGTTCCCTAAAGATTTGCTGGATAGAGTCCAGATAATTGGCAAAGAATGTCTGAGGTTCAAAGTGCTGGAAGAGTATTACGATGACGAGCCGTATGGGGGCATATACGCAAAAAAGTTCAGTTATCGAATTCCACCGAAATCGAGCTAAAGTTATCTTCTTTTTTCATTCACGTAAGCAAGAATGAGCGGCAGAAGCACGCTCGCATCCCCGTCAATCGTAACGTATTTTGCCTTCGCCTTTATTTTTCCCCACGAAACTGCTTCCTTCAGGCGCGCCCCGCTCAAACTCCCGTCGTATTGCGTGGCGGTCGTGATATAAACCGCGTAATCCAGTCCTCCCTTGAACTGGTTCCACCAAATCGTGTGGTGCTTGGAAATCCCGCCGCCAATCATCAAAGCCCCGCTTCTTTTCGCGTCGAAAACAATGTCTGAAAGCTCTTTCTCGTCTTTCAGAACATCGAGTTTGAGCTTGCCACCTTGGCCGAAAATCATGAGATTCGTTCCAAACGCGCCGTCGGTGATTCCCGGAACGTAAATGGGAACGTCGTGCTTGTAGGCCTGGTAGAGAATCGAATTTTTGTCTTTCACTCTTTTTCCGAATTCTTCAATCAATTCCCTCGGGCCCCACTCAATTTTTTCCTTCGCGAGTTCCTTCAGAATTGGAGTCATAACATTCTCCAAAAATTCGCCGTAACTTTCCTGCGGAATGAGGATGTTGCCGAGCCTATACACCCCTTTTTTGTGCAATTCCTCGTCATCCAATTCAAAACTTCCCCCGTAATATTTCCCTCCATGCGCGCGAATCAGGTCGTGCGCAATCGTTCCGGCCGTGGTGACAATCACGTCGAAATCCTTCACCGAGTCTGCAATAACGCTTCGCAGGCCGGTCGCCACTAAGTCGGAAGGAAAAGAAAAGAAGTTGGTGCTCGCCTCATCCTCGAGCATTCGCAGCGTTATTTCCGCGCCAACGGCCAGATGTTTTGCGCCGAATGCTCCGGACTCGCCCAAAATTCCGACAAGTTCGGAGGCGAGCATCCCTTTTTTGAGGTGCACGTCCCGAATGCTCCGGCCGGCGGGCTTCATTTCTAACCCTCCGCCTTCTGGTATATGCGGATGGTACTGGCCTTGATGGTCACCGGAATCGGCACTGCGACCTCGGTGAGTTCGACCGTAATCTCCTCCTTGTTCTCGTCGAGCCTTATGACCTTGGCCTTTTCCCCCTTGAACGGCCCGCTCACCAGCTCCACGATGTCGCCCTTCTTCACTATCGAGCTGACGGATTTCACCTGCACGAGCGAGTCAATCTCGTCCGCGCCCATCCTCTTGTGGAGCACTCCCTTTATGTGCGGAATCTTCATCGCGGCCTGCCTCACCGCCACCTCGTCGCCGGCCTCTATCATCAGGTAGCCGCGGAGCTCGTCAATCATCGCGATTGCGAAGACCGGCAGCTTGTCCTTCTTTATCTTGTTGTAGAGAACATCCGCAACGACTCTTTCCTGACCGGCAGTTACCCTGTAGACGAATATCATCGAAATCCCCTCGTTCATATCCCGTTCAAAATCTCCCTATCCCCGCTTTCCAAAATCCCAATACCCTCTCGTTCATGCCTCGTTTAATCTCATGCCTGGTTTATATACGTGAACAGGATGGTTATCAGAAATCCTACCGCCCCGATCAGCGCCATCCCGAGGCCCGTGACCTTGGCAATCAGCCAGAATTCGTCGGCCTTAGGCCTGTAGGAAACGCGGAGCACGCGCACGGACCTTCTTATGAAAGTGCCAATCGATTCCAGCATAAACATTCCCTCAGCTTTCAGCTTATCTCGTCCAGTTCGAGCTCGACCGAATTGGCGGCCTGCTCCTGCTTCACGTCATACTGGGGCATCGACGCGCCCGCAATCACGACCAGCACGCGTATGCTGTTCTTCGGCAAATCCTTCTCAACCCTCGCGCCCCAGATTATGTGCGAGTTGGGCGAGATTCTCTTCGAGACCTCGCGCACCATTGTCTCCGCTTCCCTCAGCGTCATGTCCTCGCCGCCAATCACGTTCACGAGCGCCCTGTCCGCCTCGGCTATGTTAATATCGAGCAGCGGGCTGTTCATCGCAGTTTCAATTGCAACGAGCGCCCTGTCCTCGGGCCTCGCGTCAAGGGTTGCCTCGCCCATTCCCACGACCGCGCATCCCGCGTCCTTGAGAATCGTTCTCAAATCCGCGAAGTCGAGGTTGACCAGCCCGGCCTTGGTTATCAGTTCGGTTATTCCCTTCACCGCGCTTGCCAGCACCTCGTCGGAAATCTTGAATGCAGTATTCAACGGCAAGTCCGGAACGATTGTGAGCAGTTTATCATTCGGGATGACTATCACGGTATCCGTCGTCTTCTTGAGCTTGTCCAGTCCTCCCAGGGCGTTCATCATCCTCGTTCTCCCTTCGGATGAGAAAGGCAATGTCACTACCGC
>JAPLWU010000034.1 GCA_026396425.1 Microcaldota archaeon
GGCCTGATTACGTAAATCGCCTTCGGGTACTCGCTCCTCAGCAAGAGCTTCTTGCACTCCTCGAGGTTCCAGTCCGTCACCTTTATCGGGATTGTCATCTCCTCGGCAACTTCCATGGGCACTCCGACGTCGTCCATGCTGATGTTGGGGTCAGGCGAAATCACGGTTCTTGCAGAAAAATTCACCCTTTTTCCGGAAAGGTTGTACCTGAACCTCCCCTCCTTCCCCTTCAGCCTCTGCGAGAGCGTCTTGAGGGGCCTTCCGCTCCTGTGCCGAGCAGGGGGGATGTTAGCAGTTTCATTATTGAAATAAGTGGTAACGTGGTATTGCAGCAGCTCCCACAGGTCCTCTATTATGAGCTGCGGGGCTCCGGCGTTGATGTTCGCTTCAAGCCGCTGGTTGATTCTCATTATGTCCACAAGCTTGTGCGTCAAGTCGTCCTCGCTCCTCTCGCCCGTTTCGAGCGTGATTGAGGGCCTGACCGTTACGGGCGGAACCAGCAATGCGGTTATGACCATCCATTCCGGCTTCGCGTATTCCGGGTTTATACCGAGCAGCTTCAAATCGCCGTCGGGAATCTTGGTCAGCATCTCCCTTATCTCGTTGGGCAGGAGCATCCTGTCCCTCTCGTAGAACGTGGTGGGCTTCTCGAACTTTACCTTCAGCTGCTTCGTATCGCAGTGCGGGCAGACGGTCGCCTTCCTCGTCTTGTCGATGACCGTCTTGACGACCTCCCTGTCGCCCTCCTCAAGCGCCTCCGCGTACTGCGTGACCTGCTTCTTGCCCACGAGTATGCGCCTGCACTGCCTGCACGTGGAGCGCAGAAGCATGTAGACGACTCTCGCGAATTCCGGATGCACCACCGGCCTCACAAGCTCTATGTGCGTGAAGTGGCCAGGGCACGTGCGAATCTTTCCGCCGCAGGTCTTGCACCTGAGGCCCGGGTCTATGACTCCCATCCTCTGGTCAACAAGCCCGCCGTCAATCGGGTAACCGTCCTCGTTGTAAGTATCCGGGACCGTAATCTTGGCGGCGGACATCCTCCGTATCATCTCAGGCGAGAAGAGCGAGAACCTTACCCCGTTGATCATCTTGTCGATGGTTTCCATGCGTACACCTTTTTTTTCGAGCGCCCGCGGCCAGTCCCGATCCAATCATTGCTCCTAGGCCTTGTCCCTCAGCAGAAGCCTCGGGAATATGCCGATTGCCTTTATCTCGTCGAGCAGCAGCTTGAAAGCGTAACTCATCTCGACCGGATGCAGGTCCGTGGACTCGCAGAGCGGGCAGTACTCCCTGTTCTTTATGTGGTCGTGGACCGCAATCGAACCGCATTTGTTGCAAACGAGTTCGGTCGTCTTGTCCGACTCCTCCAACAGCCTCTCCCTGAGCAGAAGCCCGGCTCCGTAGCCAATCAGGCAGTCGCGCTCCATCTCCCCGAACCTCAGGCCCCCCTCCCTCGCCCTCCCTTCGGTTGGCTGGTGGGTGAGCAGCTGCACAGGTCCCCTGCTCCTCACGTGCATCTTGTTCGAGACGAGGTGGTGGAGCTTCTGGTAATATATGACTCCTATGAAAATCTTGCTCTTTATCGGCTCGCCGCTCAGGCCGTCGTAGAGCGTTTCCATTCCCGTGTCCTCGAAGCCGTATTCAACGAGCGTTTTCTTGAACGCCTCCTCCTTGTCGCCGTTGAACGCGCTTGCATCCACCTGCTTGCAGTTCATGCACGCCGCCTTTGCGCCGAGCATCTCAAGTATGTGGCCGGCCGTCATCCTCGATGGAATGGCGTGCGGGTTGATTATCAGGTCGGGAACAACGCCGTCCTTCGTGAAGGGCATGTCCTCCTGCGGCGCGAGAAGGCCAATCACTCCCTTCTGTCCGTGCCTGGACGCAAACTTGTCGCCCGCCTCGGGGATCTTTATGCTCCTCACCCTTATCTTCACGAGCTTGTTGTTGGCCGGGCTTTCCGTGAGCATTACGGAGTCAACGGTCCCGTCCTCGCCGTTTTTAATCGAGACTGAATTCTCCCTCTTCTTCTCCTCGCTGATTCCGAACGAGGAAACCTCCTCAAGGAACCTCGGCGGCGACGTTTTTCCCACGAGCACGTCCCTGGCCCCCACCCCTGCCTCGGGCACGACGATTCCGTCCTCCCCCAGGTGCCTGTACATCGCCTCGTCGCGGTAGCCCTGCACCGTTGGTTGCGGGATTTCGAACTTGTCCTTCTGCCCGCCGGGATATCTCCGCTCCTCGCTCTCGTATGTCTTGTAGAACACCGAGCGGCCGAGCGCCCTGTCAACGGCATTGCGGTTCATGACGACCGCGTCTCCCATGTTGTAGCCGTAATAGCTGGTGATTGCGACGACGAAGTTCTGGCCGGCCGGCCTCTTGGCCAGCTTCAGGAATTCGTAAGGCCTCGAGCGCGCGATTGGCCTCTGCGGGTAGTACATGAAGTGCGCCCTCGAGTCAACCCTTATGTTGAAGTTGCTCGCGTAAAGGCCGAGCGACTGCTTCCCCATGGCGCAGGCCATGGTGATTCTCGGCGACGAATTGTATTCGGGGAAAGGCAGCTGCGAGACGGTAACGCCGGTTATGGAAATCGGGTCAATCTCGAGGTGGGTGTGTTCGGGGGTGAGCTCCTCCTCCCGCACTGCCACGTAGGAAACGTCGTCCTCCTCCTCGCAATCGAGGTATTCGACTACCCCCATCTTTACGAGGTCGGTCCAGCCCACCTCGCCCTTTGCCACCTTCTCCTTGAGTTCGGGCGTGTATTTCGACCTGCCGTTCTCGACCAGAATGTAAGGCCTTCTCGCCCTCCCGCTGTCGGTATTGATAAACAACTCAGAAGTCTTCGGGTTGTGGGCGAAGTTGGCTTCCTGCGTTATCTGCCCGTTCCTCTTCTGCTCCCTGAGCTGCCTCACCAGCGTTTCGCCGTCGGCGTGGAAGCCGACCAGCCTTCCGTTAAGGTAAACGGCGGTCCTCTCGACTATTTTCTCCCCGTCTTTCCCAAGTTTCTCCTTTTTAGACAACAACATCACCACATACCCACGCTCGATACGAACCTCATAAACCAGCCACAATCCCACACCGCTTATGCGTGGGTATGTGGCCTATGGCAATATGATTCCGTTTTTCGCTTTCCCTTCTTTCGGCAATCTCCCATTCCGCCCAGTCCCAACTGTCGAATCCCAATCCTATATCTTGACGTCCATCTTCTTCAGCATCGCCTCGATGTCCTTCTCGTCCTCGCCGGTGGAGATTTCGCACAGCAGGGCCATGTTCTTCACTAGCGCGCACGACGGCCCCTCGGGCGATTCGTTGGGGCACAGTTTTCCCCAGTGCGTTCCGTGCAGGTCCCTTGCCTTGAAGTGCGGGTGCTTCCTGCTCAGCGGCGAGATGATTCTTCGCAAGTGCGAGATGCTGGAAAGGTAATTCGTCCTGTCGAGAAGCTGCGAGACTCCGGTTTGGCCGGCAATCCAGTTCCCGGTCGCCATGCTGTAGCGGATTCTCTCGCTCAGCGCGTCAGGCCTGACAAGAGTGTGCACGAGCAGCCTCCTCCCCCTCGCAGCCGCCCTTTCAACTTGGTAGGTAATATCCTTCACTAAGAATTGGAAGGCATACCTGAAGAGCTCCTCCATCAGATTTCCTGCGAGTTTTATCCTCTTGTTTACGTAGAAGTCCTTGTCGTCCTCCGGAATCTTCTCCTGAGCGACCGCAATCGTCTTCTCTGTCATCTTGCACAGGTAGTATGCCTTGGCCAGCCTGTCCTTGGGCTCCGTTCCAATATGCGGGAGCAGATAAGTATCCAGAAGTATTTCGGCCCTCTTTGACCTGTATTCCTTTGCCTGGCCGGGCGCGGCCTTCTTGCCCATGAGTTCGAGCGCGCCAGCCTCGTTGGCCGTGGAATCGGACTCGAGGTTGAGCATTACGTCGTTTATTATTATGTTCTCGTCCAGGAACGCCTCCATTATTTTCTTCTCGTCCGAAAGCCCGAGCGCCCTCAGCACGCAAATCAAATCGAGGTTTGCCGGCGATGCCGGGAACTCGACCGTGAGCTTCCCGTCCTTGTTCCTTTCGACCACGCACCTCGCCCTGAAGCCGAAGCGAGTAGAGAATACCTTGGCGTTCACGACCGCGCCGTTCTTCTCCTCGGAAACCATTATCCTGTTGGGTGCAAGGTCCTCGATGCTCACGAGCACGCGCTCGCTCCCGTTGATTATGAAGTAGCCGCCGGGGTCCGTGGCATCCTCGCCAGCTTCAACAAGCTCCTCGTCGCTCATCCCCTCGAGGTGGCACAGCTTGCTCTTGACCATGACCGGCAGCTCGCCGATGAACACTTCCGAGATGCCCCTCTGCTCCACCCCGTGCACTACCGGGGTTATTTCAAGAAAAACGGGCGCGGCGTAGGTCAAATCCCTGAGCCTCGCCTCCATTGGCGTAATCGACCTTCTGGAGCCGTCTGCCTCGACAATCATTGGTTTCTCAAGCCTCACCTTGCCGAATTTGAGCTTGTAGCCCTCAATGTTGGGCTCGATGGTGCCGACCTTCTCCACAATCTCCTGTATGCTGAACCGTATGAACTTATTGTAGGATTCGAGGTGCTGCCTCACAAGGCTGTTTTCCTTGAAATAAGTTTCGAGCATTTCACCGGTCATGGCATCTCCTCGACAACGAATTTACGGCAATGGCTAAGGCCACGCGGCCAATTTTCCTCTGCAAACGCGCCGCTTTTCCTCGACCGTGGATTTATCGCGGCAACTTACACATACCCACGCTCGATACGAACCTCATAAACCAGTCACAATCCCACACCGCTTTATGCGTGGGTATGTGACAATCGCTCGGTCACCCGCTCCCACTTCAGCTCGGCTTTCGCCATAATCGCAATTCCCTCAAACTTCAAACCACGAGCCTGTAATACGTGCTTTCTCCCGTTTCCTCCTTGCGCGTAATCTCAACAAGGTCGCCCTTCTCCGCCCCGAGCGTCTTGGCCTGCGGGTCGGTATCCTTCATTTTCGGGAAGTTGTCCTTCCTGAGCTTAAGCGTTTCGAGCAGCACGTCAACCTTGTTTTTTGGGACAAGCTTGTGTGCGGGGACTAAAAAACTTTCTAACTGAACCTTGGACGTCAATCGACCACCATTCGACCCACTAGAGAATACGCAAATTTAACAAGGTAGCATTAAGTATCGAAATATATATAAACCTTTTGTCGCATAAAGGAACTCCTATTCGCAAACCACTGTTTTTCCCGTCCGAACTGTCGGGGACAGGAGGGAAGTCTGATGAACAAAGCGGCCATGGAAAAGGCACTCGGAGAGTGCCTCAAGGACAAGGGCAAGCGCAAGTTCACGCAGGCAGTGGAACTTATACTCAATTTCCAGGGCATTGATTTCGGCAAGCAGCAGAACAAGCAGAACATCGAGGTCGTGCTTCCCAACGGAACGGGCAAGGATGCGAAGCTCGCCATTTTCGCCGAAGGCCAGCTCGCCCTCGACGCCAAGAAGGAGGGCGCCGAGATAATAGCCCCCGAAGACATACCGCGGCTCGCCGCGGACAAGGCCAGGCTCAAGCTTCTCATGAAAACCCATGTCTTCCTCGCCCAGCCAAACCTCATGATGGTCGTGGGAAAGCACCTCGGCCAGGCCATGGGCACGAGGGACAAGCTGCCCAAGCCCATAATCGGCAACATAAAGGGGGTTGCCGACAATGCCAAGCGCTCGGTAAAGCTCAAGACCAAGGGCAAATGCCTGCCGGTTCTCCAGTGCTCAATCGGAACCGAAACAATGGAGCAGGCCAAGCTTCTCGAGAACGCCATGGCCGTTTACGACACGGTTGCGACGAAACTGGGGGCTTACAGCATCAAGTCCGTTTATGTTAAGCTAACGATGGGAAAGGCGTGCAAGGTGTAATGCTATGCCCGGCGAGCGCGTGTTGAAGCAGAAGAAGGAGGCGGTTTCAGGCCTCGCTGCTAGAATAAAGAAGGCGAAGACGATTGCGCTCATAAACCTCTCCGCCCTCCCGGACAGCCTTCTCCAGTCAATGAGGAAGAAGCTGAGGGGCAAGGCGGAGATTGTGATTGCAAAGAACGCGCTGATTTCGCGGGCGTTCGAGCAGGCTGGCAAGGGCAAGGAGCTGCTCCCGCACATGACCGGCCCGACCGCGCTCGTTTTCACGGACATGAACCCGTTCGAGCTTTTCCGCGAGTTCAAGAGGAGCACAAAGCAGATGGCCGCAAAGCCCGGCCAGACCGCGCCAAGCGACATCGTTGTTCCGGAAGGGGAAACGACGCTTCCGCCCGGGCCTGCGCTCTCGGAGCTCAAGAATGCCAAAATCGACGCCCGCATACAGGCGGGCAAAATCGTGGTCGCAAGGGATTCCATCGTGGCAGAGAAGGGCCAGAAAATCACCCACGCCGCGGCAAAAGCCCTTCAAACCCTCGGCATAAGGCCGTTCGAGGTCGGGATAGACTCGCCGGCAATAATCGAGGCGGGAATTGTCTACAGGAAATCCGTCCTCGATGTCGACGAAAAGCAACTCGCCGCGGACATCGCGGCAGCCGCATCGGCGGCGTTCAACCTCTCGGTTGAAATCGCTTACGTTACAAAAGACAACATCGTTGTTCTGCTCGGAAAGGCCCACAGGCAGGCGAAAGGCCTTGGCGTAGAAGCAAAAATATTCGACTCTGGCGTAATCGAGGACTTGCTCGCGCAGGGCCAGAGGTCGGCAAGTGCGATAAAGACGGCCTTGCCAGAAACGCCCTCGCCAACAGCCGAAGCTACGCCCACGGGCGAGCAGCCGGCCGAAGCGAAAACCGAATAAACCGAAACAAAGGCACCTGAGCAAGCCGAAACAAAGGCACCCTAGCCGCCATCGAGTCCATCAAGTTCGTAGATTAAATGCAAATGCTAAAATGGAGGTTTTGAATATGGAGTACATACACGCGGCATTGCTTCTTCACTCCGCGAAGAAGGAGATAACGGAGACCAATGTGGTCTCGGTCCTCAAGGCCGCAGGCATAGCCGCCGATACAGCGCGCGCCAAGGCGCTCGTCTCTTCGCTCCAGGGAGTCAACATCGAGGAGGCAGTGGCAAAGGCAGCAGCGCCGGTCGCAGTCGCAGCCGCGCCAGCAGCAGTGCCAGCAGCCGGAGCCGAGAAGAAGAAGGAGCCCAAGGACGAGAAGAAGAGCGAGGAGGAGGCTGCCGCAGGACTCGCAAGCCTGTTCGGCTAAATTTCTTTCCTTTCTTTTGGTTTTCCTTAGTCCTACTTTCTACTCCGAAGTAGTTCTACTTTTTTGTTTTCTCTTTCTTTTGGTTTTCGCTAATTCTGGATTAATACTCTTTTTGCTGGCGAGCATATCGTTCGCACAGTCCTCTATACCAGTTGTCTCCTATCATACTGCAGATTGACGGGTTGTTTTTAAAGAGAGCGATCTGATAGTAGCAGTCATCTTTTGGGTTGACGGAGTAGCCTTCTTTTTGTATGTTGTTTTGCAATCCTTCGCATGCTGAAAGATTCTGAGTCGCCACCGCAAGACAGAATTCGTGGTCGATATATTCAACCTTGTCACATAACGAGGCATCTTTCTTAATTTTTGCAACTTCGTAATAGCAGTCACTTCTTTGTTGCTTATTTTGTATATTCGCACAAAAGTCCTGACCTTCCGAATACAGCGAAAGTTCAAGGTAGCAGGCGTCTTGTGTTACCACATTCGTTCGGTTTTTCTCAAGCGTGTCACACAAAGAAGGATTTTTGGTGGTTATCGCATAACACAATTTGGAAAAATCTGTGCCTTGTACCTTGCTGCACAGACCAGAGTTATTTGTTTTCACTGCAACCCTTTTGTAACAAGAATCTTTTAGAGAGGAATCGTGTATTAACTCACAGAAAGATGGGTCTGGCTTCGTAAGCACGATACGCCGATAGCACTCATCTCTAGTACTATCGCTTTTGATCTTAGCGCAAATATCCGGGTCGGGATTTGCCCTCGCGATATCTTGAAGACATGTATCCTCTTTATCGATAACTTCCTCCCGTGGGATAAATGTTATAATCGAGGGTTGTCCCTCGAGGTATTTACATATCGATGCGTCCAACGTTTTTTTTGCGAGATCTTCATAGCACGCATATTTAGGGCTGTCTTCTAGTAGGCCACAGCCTAAAGGAGTGTTTAGTGAAAACGCTATGAATCTTCCTATGTCATATCTCAAGACAAGAAGAGCCAAAATTCCGATAATCAGCAGGAAGGCTCCGAGTATCACCTTCTCATTCTTTGAGAGACTAAGCCCCCTTTTTCTTATACGTAACCATAACAGCCCCGAAACCCCCACAAGAAGTGCCGCGGGGGACAACGCAGCCAGAGGTGTTAGGGGGAGGTATATCAAATGCGAAAGCGGGGGCATGTCCTCAAAATAAATTGAATCCACGAGAGCCAGGGAAACAGATGAAACCAATGAAAAAACAATAAGCAGTATACAAGCGAGTCTCGTCTTCTCGCTTTTTCTAAATGCGAACCAAGTTATCAAAATGGCTAGGACAAGCGGGAACGTTGTTAAAAGAATGGCAATCCAGGCGTTTGAGAGATATACTAAAACGGAGTTTAAAGAGATTGTTCTCTCTTTGCTTAGAGTAGTAGTCTCGTAATCAGGGTAATCGGTACAATCCGATTTTCCAGACTCAGACACCCAATCATCTGATAAGACAAACGGACTGTTGCCCGTTCTAACAACCGATGACCAGAAACAGGATGTTTCTGCCGCAACAGGAATATCACCATATGGACCAAGGTAAAAGTTTTCAGAAGCCATACACTTCTTGGAAATATGGTTTACTAAGATGCAAGGCTCCGGAGGTGGACCTATTGAAGAATATACGGCTGGTGAAATGAGAATGATAACAAACAAGCACAAAGCCGCATTTTTTCTCATTCTTCCACAAAGCAATACTCCCCCCGGTTTTTAAATCTACTGTGCTGACCCCCGTTTGAGTTGTGCACATAAAATTTTGCAATTCGAACTCGTTTCGAGTTCTTAAAAAACAGCAAAAAACTTTTTCGCAGTTCGCAGGTAAATTCATGTCTTCTAATTTTCTGTTTTTCCCTTCCCTAATTCCGATTAATATTTTTAAAAAGAAGAAGAGGGGGCTTTCGCCCCCGGATGGTCTTTTGGTGGTTCGGCCACTTTTGCCGCTGGAAGTAAGGCGTTCAATAACTCGGGCCTGAAACAAGAGCGAGGCGTTTACTCATGCGCCCGAGTTATTGAATCAATCTACCAGCACACGCTTTCAATAGGAAGAATTACCGGGCTCGCCCCTGTGATTTCGCTCACGTTGAGCAGGCTCCTCCCGCCAACGTTCGATAAACTGGCTGAAACGTTGAATTTTTCAAGAGTCGTCAGAATCGAGCGTATCTCCTTCATGTTCATCCCGGTCACATCCATCCTCATATAAACACCTCGTTCGCGTTCTTCGGTTTTTTCGCGTCGATTCGAAATGAATTTTGTGCGGGCAGGTTTTTCCTGCCCGCCTCCTCCTATACAGAGGAGTGAGAGAACTCCGCTCCGGGGCTTTATAAACCGGGCGAGAGGGGGCAGCTTTCCACTAAACTCCGGCATTCTACCCACGTTCTCCCTAAATTTCTGGCTTTTTTCGAATTTCTTCCAGATTTTTGATACATATGTTTAAATAGTCCCGCTCCGCAATTAATGACAGGGGGTTAGCTATGAAAGGAGGCGAAATGAAAACAGTCGAGCGAATAGCCGAAGGTCAGGCGTTTGTTAGGGATTACCATCGAGGTAAGCCCGACTTCCATCATGCAAAAGGAGTCATCGAAAGGTTCCCCGAGATAAAGCTTGACATAGCGCGTTTCCAGCCTACTGGACTCAGCGAAGTATCAATCGGCAGCAAGATTCTGCAATGGCCGAAGAGCACGGTTCAGGACGCGAAACCTTTCGTAAAGGCTCACGGCGTTATTGAGACGGAGGCGCCCAGAAAAGTAGTCGAGGTCTTTGCGCATGCGAAACCTCCTACGGAGGCCATAACTGCAGCTCCAGCAAAAGCCGTGACTCCGAAGGCAACGTTCGTTACAACTTACCCAAAACTCGTAACTCCAATCGCAAATGCAGCGGCTACAATAGTAAAAGCGGTAACTGCGGCCATCCCACTAATCTTCTCGCTTCTCGCGCTAAGGATAATGTGGGATGCGGTCAAGCCCAGGCCGCCTAGATTTGCCTAATCCGGGCCTGAACTCTCGATGCTCGTGACAATCCACTCGAGCTTGTCGAACCCGCCCTTAGTTTTTTTGAACTTCTTTACCTCGCCGTTCTTCAGAGTAAGCTCAAATATTTCCTCGTTGTCGGCGAGCAGGATGTCGCCTTCGAGCTTCCCGTTCTTCAATGACATCTTGCTCGAATCAATGCGAACCTCGGACGGCCTCATTTTCTTAAGGTCAACCTCCCTCTCGATGTCGGCCATTATTTTCGTGGCCTTCTTGTAGGCCGGAGTTCCCTTGCCAACCCTCCCCCTCAAATCAACCAGCGAATCGTAAGTCTGGAAAAGGTGCTGGCCGAGGATTTCGGCAATCCTTTCTTTCTGGGCTTTTGGAATCTCGCTCATGCTTCCACCCCTTCTCTTGCCATCCTTAGCAATGTAATCTTCATTTCAACCTTTTCCGCATAATCGGCTATAAGCAAGCCGGCTACTATCTCATTAATGGTCCTCGCATGCAACAGCTTCGGGACGGTTCCTTTTTCAACAGTCTTCTTGGTTTCTGCCGCTTCCGTCACAACGGAAAGCTTCCTTGCCTCAGTCGATTTCATCACTGATTGCGTTGCCATAAAATCACCTACAAGTTAATCAATTCAGCATGAACCTTCCCCTTCTCGAACTCGACAACCGCGGCCCTCAGGTTTTTCGCGGCCCCGACGCTCACAACCACCGTTTCTTTTATGTTGTCGATTCCCTCGACTTCGTGCACGTGGCCGCAAAGCGCGAGAAGCGGCCTTCCCTTTTCGATTGCCTTGCGAATCTCGCGCGAGCCCATGTGCTCGCCGTCCATCTCGTCGAATTTCACATACGGAGGCGCGTGAGTCAGCAGAATAGTATTTTTGTTTATCTTCGCCTTGGCCAATCCCTTCCTGATTTCATCCTCGCTGAACTGGAGCGGCGAGGAAAAGGGCATGATGTTGCTCCCGCCGAACCCGGCGAACTTGAAGCCCTTGTAAACCTTGCTGCTGGCGTGCACGCTAACTCTCTTTTTCTCGAGGAATTTCGCCACTTCGGGCGTGTCCATGTTCCCGGGTACTGCGAAAATTTTGGCCTTCGGGAGCGCCATGAGCAAATCCTCGGCGAAAGAAACAGGCCCCTCGTGGGTGATATCTCCAAGGATGAAAATGCAGTCGAACCCGCCCTTCTCGAACGCGTCTGTGGCCCTCTCCCTTGCCTGCTCCTCGGCATGTATGTCGGAAAGCACGAGGGCCCGCATTTAACCAATCTCCTTCAATCTCCTGTCCAAATCCTCCTTCAATTTAGGAGCGATGAAACGCCCGGTGTAAGCATCCGCCTTGACCGCAATCGCTATTTTCCCCGCAATCGCCCTCGCAATCTTGCCCCTTTTGTTTTTGGGCGCCATGCTGATTGCCGGATGCTGGAATATGAGACCGTGCTTCGGCGGCTTGGTTTTCTTCTTGAGGTGCTTGAACAGCGCCTTCTCCGCACCGAGAACCTGGACGGTGCTCGCAGGCATCGTAGCCAGCCTGTGGAGCGAGCCGGCCTTCGCGACCAGCCGGGCCGCAAGCTTCGGTGAAACAAGATATGACAAATTGGGGCAAATCTCCTGGCCGAGCTTCTCCATGTAAGCTTCCATCTCAATCCTCAAATCATAAAGCTCGTTGAGTTTTCTGGCGAAGGTCTTCATCATCTCGACGTCTTCGGGCGCGACCTCGGCGCCCATGCTCCTCTTCGCCCTCTCCGCAATCTCATTGGCCTTCTTCTCGCCCACAATCTCCGATAGTGCGGCAACGTCAACGTTCTCGCGGTCCAGAATTTCGACCGCCTTGCAGAATTTGTCCGGCTCGGAAATCCTGACCTCGGGGAAATAAACCCAGTACCATTCGGTCAGCCTTTCGAGAAGCAGGTTCGCGGCCTTGTTGCCGTCGTCGATGCTCCCCACGACGTGAGTGAGAAGGGCATCCCTCTTCGACATTGCCTTCTTCACGCCTTCCCTCGCCCTTGCCAGAAAATCCTGTTCCATGCTTTCTCTTTTAGCATCCCAATTTAAATAAAGGTTTGCCATGCGCCAGAGGCGGTCGTTTTATATACTTCAAAAGCCAAATAACAAGCGCATGAGAAAACCTCTTTTCGGTAAGGATGCCAAAACCGGCCCGGCGCCCGATAGCCTCGGCAGCGGGTTCTTCCACCGCCTCGAAGGGCGCAGAGGCTCGAAAAATGTAGGACACAGAGACTCGGAAAAGGTTCTTGGCGAGCCGGAGTTCGTCGAACTTCTGAAAACAAAATTCGAACGAGCAAAAGAACGTGCGAAACCCCTCTTCAAAAGCCCCAAAGAGCAACCGAAAGAAGAGATCTCCCCAGTCTTTCTATTCGAAAAACTCAAGGAAAAAAACGAAAACTTCAGCCCCGATTTGCGTACCGAGGACCTTGCTGTTTCACTCGTGAAAATCGCAAAAGTCCTTTCAGACTCGCCAGATCAAACATGGGATTCCATGTGCGTCCTTGATCTCTTTGCGTCCCCAAAGTTTCATCCAGAAACAATGATGACAACCGTTGCAAGGATAGCCTCAAACTCACCTGCAGCTTATTTCTCATTCGACATTATGGGATTCGAGGCGCTCATCTCAAACTCGAACTTCAATCGAGAAACAATGATGGATACGGTCGAGCTCATAGTCGTAAATATAACCACGTGCATGGGATTCGCATTCGATGCCTTCTCCGCGTTCATCAAAAAAGCAGATACGCAAGACGATCTGAGGCGTTTCGATAAGATTGTCGAAGGCATAACTCCCCTTCAAAACAGGGCTGTTTTTTTCGAGGCACTCCAGAAATATTTCGAAGGCCCAGACTTTAAAAAAGAAACGATGTTAGAGGACGCGAGCCGAATAATATCAAAAACTCTCGCCGAGCAAGGGCGTTAGAACTTCGGGTTGCTCATTTTTTCACCGGAAAGCCTCCCTCGTTTCATATATATAGTTTGTCGGCCAATCCTGACTCATGCGCGAGCGAATACTGGAAATCGCCAGCGGAATCCGCGAGAGCGAGGAGAGGCGGAAATCCCTCGCGAAGGAACTGCGCGAAATGGCCGAAAAGGACTTCGTCCTGCCCGAAGCCCTCGAAAGAAATCTGATTTTGAAAGTGGATTCCTCCCCGGTGAATTCGAAAATCTGCGCTGTCGACGGCGGACTGGCTGCGCAGGAATTCGAGGGAATGGATTTGATTCTTGTCCGCACGGTAGCGGTCTGCTTCGAATACAAGAATTCCAAGCTCACCTCGCATGCATACCACCCGTCCGCCTCGCCAGAGCCCAAAATCGACGCGCTCGGCGCCCTGGACACGCACGAGTTCAACTGGCACAAGTCGCTCTTCCGGCTCCGCCACGAAATACTGACCGCGCGCGAGGCGGTCGAGAAATTCTCGCCCGAATTCATCTTCATGGACGGCTCAATAGTCCCGCAGATTTCCGACAAGCCCTACGAGGACTCGGAGCTGCGCCATGTTTACAATGAACTCGCGCTCGAATACCAGAACCTCTTCGAATCGGCGGAAAAAAACAACTGCATGATTGTCGGAGTGATAAAAGACAGCAGGGGCAGGCGCTTCATCGAAATGCTCGCCAAAAGAATCGAGAACGAAGTGCTTGCCACAAGCAACGACACCATCTTCCTTCAATTCCTTTTGAATGAGGGCGAGCGCACCTTCTCCTTCCCCTACGCCTCGCACGAAAAAGAGAACCCGATTCTCAAGGATTTGGGCGAATGGAGCAAAAAAATAAACGCCTTCTACATCCGCCCCTGCGAGGGCGACAGGCCCCTGAGAGTTGAGTTCGTCGGAGACGGGAAAAAATTCGAGCAGCTCGCGTCCATCATCCTCTCGCTCAGCAGGATAAACAAGAGATACGCATACCCCGCAATCCTGATAGAGGCGGACATGCGCGCGGCCCTCGACAAGACTTACATCGACCGCGCCTACAGGGAGCTCTTCACGTTCGCAGGGCTCCGCCCCTCGATAATGAAATTGCGGAGGGACGAGAGACCGTTCAGATGATATATCAAAAAGATATATTTATATATCAATTTGCTATATAACCCATCGGTGGTAAAATGACAGACATTCTTGTTCGTTTGGACGGCTCAGTTGACAAAACGCTGAGCAGGCTCGTCGAGGCTGGCTTTTTCAAGACCAAGACCGAAGCAGTGCGCGCAGGCATACTCGAACTCGGCAGGGAATACCAGGTCGTGAAATCGCGAGAGGAGCTTCTCGACGAGCTGGCGGTCAGGAAGATGGAGCAGATTGACGCGGAAATAAGGAGCGGGAAACGCCGCGTTTATACCGAGGACGAAGTAAAACGAAAATACGGGTTATAGAATGGGCGATTATGCGCTCGAGTTTGCGCATGGCTGGGAGGCCTATTTCGAGAAGCTCGATAAGAGCATGCGCGACAGGGTTTGGAAAAAAATTCAGCAGCTCAAGAAAATCGAAAGCGCCCGGCACCTGAGGCAGGGATCCGACTTCTACGTTTCGGAAATCGGCCAGTACCGGCTGTGCTACAAAATAGACGAAAAGCGCCGCGTCAAAACCATCCATTTCGTGGGCGACCATAAGGAATACGAGAAATGGGTCGGGCTATAACGCAACCGCTGCCTAAGCACTGCATCTTCTGAATACGAGCAGCGCATTGTTCTTCGTTGGGTCGGTAACCGCAAGCGCATTCTCAAAGCCCGCGGCTTTCCCTAGGCCAATAACCTCCTCAATTTCGTACTTCTTCGAATAGAAAGCGACTATGCCCTCTACATAGGCCCTGACAGAATTGTCGCTTTTCTCGTAATCCCAGACTATCCTCCCCCTGCTCCCGATTCTTTCTTTCACTAGCCCGACCATCTGCTCGTAGAATCTGTTCATGTATGCGCTGAGAATGACTTCGGGCCTCCTCGTGCGAAGCTGGACTCCGAGCACAAGGCTTTCGTCTTTGCGCACGCAGCGGGACAAAATCCCGAAGATTTCCGCCTGGTTCGGGTAATTGCCTATCGTATTTCCGAGCACTACGTGGCTTCTCCTTCCGAATGGCAAATCCTCCTTTCGAATATCCTCAAAGAACCTGTTGTAGCAAATCGCTTCCACGAGAACTTCACTATTGAGCGCAAGGTTCACGAGGCTGCCCCACCATTGCTCCAGGAAGAACCTCTGGGAATCGATTGCTGCCGTGCTTATGCGCTTCTTTGCTTCGGCTTCAAGCATGAGCATCCTCATCTCGCTGTCGCCATTCCCTACCCCCCAGAAAATCTTGGTTGTTTGCCCTCCCGTCGCTCTTCGTATTCTTTCGTAGTTCGAGCACAGCATCCCTATTTCGGCATAGCCCGCTCCGCTGGCGTTCAGCGGCTGGGTAATCTGCAAATAGGGCCTCGGATCGGAAAAAGGCTGTTCGCCCCCAACAAATCCTGTTCTCACTTGCGCGGCTAGTCTCCTATCGTAGTCTCTATTCGTTATGATGCCTTCGATAATAGGCCTCGAGCTAGCAACATCAGTAAGACGCCGTTGGTCTCTTTCGTGTTTAGTGCTCGCGCTGGCCCTTAATTTCACTGCTCACACCCCACCTTTTGCCAATTATTATGTTCAAACTCCTATTTTAGAATTGAGCCATAAGGTTATGGCACTTCTATTTGAGTTTCCTCGAGAGATTGGGCATGAGCTTCATTTCCGCCTTTCTCAAATGCTCCTGGAAAGTGGGCAGGGAAACTCCCATCATCTTCGCAAGCTCCTTGAGCTCGATTTTTCTCGGGATTTCGTAATAGCCGTTCTCAACCGCAAGCTCAACCGCGCGCTTCTGATTGTCAGTGAGTTCCGGCATGATTTGCGGATAATAAACGTCGCCTACTTTCGCCTTCGATAACTTCAGAATTTCAAGTTTCATTCCCTCTCTCTCAAGCCCGTCAATAAAATCAGTGAGGGTTTTCTTGTCCCAGCTTGCGAGTTCCCAGAATTCGTAGCCTTCCATAGTGACGAAAACGGGCTTCACGAAAAACAGGCGCTTGTTGTAATATGACGATGGAATTCTTTTCGCAGGCCTCTCCTCGACGAACATTACCGTGTTTCCCTCAACCACAAGGTCTTTCACGCGCCCGTCCTTTCTCAAGTCTGCGATAAAATTCCCCACTTTTTTCGCGTCGCCGATTATCTGGTGCATCTGGTAAGTGTAGTTCTTCTTTCCCTTATCGTAGCTCCCTAGCGAGGTGGAGTAGCTCGTCACCCCGAACTTCTCGCATCTGTTCCCGATTGTGCAGTCATGCTTGAGTTTTAGCTTTGCGACCCACATGCGAATCACGTCACCTTACCCTATACCCAAACCTCCTCTCGTATTGCTTGTGGCTCAGCCATTCAAGGATTATCGATATTATTTCGATTTCGTTCCCCTGCAGGGTGTACGTCAGCCTCCAGCCGTCGGGCAGGTCGTATTTCCTCAGGTTGTCAATCCCGAATTTTCGTACGTACTCCGGCGGCCAGAGCCTTCTTTGTATTGGAATGCCGGCAAAAGGGTTCGCCTTAAGCTCGCCTATTGCTTCTTCAATGTATTCGGCGAGGCGCCTCTCCTCGAATCTTCCCGACTTGAGCTGCCTAAATGCCTTTAGAACGGACTCATCGGCAAAGGCGACGCGTTTTATCCTCGCAACCTTCATGCAACCACTAGGCGCTTTTTCTTCAGTTCGGCTATTTTCTTCGGATTCCACAGCCAAGTGACTGTCTTGTCCCCCTCGATATGTATCTTTCCCGAATACTCCAAATAGTCCAAAATCGTCACAAAAGTGGTCCACATGACCTTCCTAGGCAGGCTCCGCCATATCTCCGTTATCGTCTTATCGCTCCTGTTTTTGTAAAGTGCCCGCTCAACCATCAGCACGGTATCGAGGCGCGGGTAGCGCCCGAGGTTCCTCGGCCTGAAATTCAAAAGCCCGTATGCCATATGCATCAGCGGATAAATTTATCAATTGATATATTTATAAGGCTTTCTTTCAGGCGCGAGTAGGTTTTCCACCGGAAACCTCCCCTCGTAGCGTATTTAAACAATTCACCGCAAATTTACTTGCATGGCAGACGAACTCGGCACTGTGATTTCGGATTTCGAAGGGCCTTCAACGACGAATTTCTCCTTCGTGGTGAGCGGGATGGTTCGCAAGGGCCAGTTCGTCAAGTCCGAGATGGAGGACGGGACGCTCGTCGGCATGGTCACAGAAATCTCGCGCGCCAACCGCTACTTCGAGCGCGCCGAATCAGTCGCCGAGTACGACCGCGCCGGCCCAATAGTCGCCAATTTCCCGATTTCGGAGTGGGAATACACGGTTGCGAAAGTGAGGGCGCTCGGCGTCTACAAGGAAGGCAAGCTCCTGCGCTCCCTATTCCCTGCCTCGCCAGGCTCGAAAGTCCTCAAGGCCGAGGACGAGATGCTCAAAGAATTCCTGGGATTCGAGGAGAACGGCGTGAACCTGGGAATTCTCGAGAACCACGGGCTTGAGGCGAAGCTCAACCTGGACAGCCTGCTGCAAAAACATCTCGCAATCCTCGCAATGAGCGGGGCGGGCAAATCCTACCTCGCGAGCGTGCTCATAGAAGAACTGCTCGACCGCAAGCCCGAGCACGGAAGGCTGGCAGTAATAGTCGTGGACATTCACGGCGAATACCTGGGCTTCAAGTCCGGAGAATACGCCAAGAAAACCACCGTAATCGAGGGAAAGGACATCCGCATCGCGCTCCACAAAGTTTCATCCCAAATGCTCGCCGAGTTCGTCCCGCACCTTTCCGCGGCGCAGAAGCGCGACCTCCCGCGCATAATGAGCGAGCTAAAGGCCGAGAAGAAGGAGAA
>JAPLWU010000041.1 GCA_026396425.1 Microcaldota archaeon
CCTCCCTCGCCTGCTTCGAAATCACGTGCGCCGAGCCCGTGCCGGTTCCGCCTCCGAGCCCGCAAGTGATGAAAGTCAGCGAGGCGTCAGCGAGCGACTCCTTTATTTCGTTTATCGACTCCTGCGCGGCCTTCTCCCCTACCTCGGGGTTGCTGCCCGCACCGAGCCCCTTCGTGACGTTTTTGCCAAGCAATATTTTCTTGTTTGCGCGAATTTTCACGAGGTGCTGGACATCCGTGTTCATGGCGATGCATTTGGTGCCCTCGACCCCGAGCTCCCCTACCCGGTTGAGCGTGTTGCATCCGCTCCCGCCAGTCCCGACCACGTAGATTTTCGGCTTCGAGGCCTCGAGGAATTTGTAGAGCTCCTCGTCCTCCTTGCTCATGGTCTTTCCGTCGGGAGTAATGTCGGTGAGCATCTGCTTGTCGGTCTGTTCAGGCAAATCATCGCCCCGCTAAGTCCTCACGATTCAAAGAGAACCAGCACCTATCTTCTCCTTGGTAATATTTATATTAATATGTTCGATGGCCCTCGCCCATAACGAACCCGCCCGCATCGACAAACCTCGCCCCGGCAGTTGCGCAACCGCCCGCAAATCCGCCCGGTCTTCGCCCCGAAACCTGCCCCTGCCTCGAGCCGGTCGCCCGAATGAATCCGTCCTCCTACTCGCTAATTTTCAGACTCGATTTCACCAAACTCAAAAATTCCTTCGCGGTTTTCAGCGCGTGTCTCGCCTCGAATTCGGTTATCGTTCCAGCCTCGTCATAAGTCGCGATGTGCCTCTTCCTCCTCATCCTGTCCAGGTCCGTGAGGCAGGCCAGCTTCGGGAAAACAAGCCCCACAAAGTCAATCGTGGTTTTGTGCTCGTTTTCAACCGGTTGTAGCCCTTCGAGAACATAAGCGCCCGCGCGGACTGCAATACTGAATTGTAGGAATGCATGAAGCTCGCGTCGCAATTCACCGAGAGCAGGTGCTCGGCAACTCCGACGTCCCGCTTCGCCACTCCGAGCAGTTTCCCTACCTGCTCCCGGTCAACGGGAATCTTCTCAATCTTCCCTTTTTTAAGAAATTCGCCCAAGTTCATTTTCATCGCCAGCAACGAAAACCTTCCCCGACGACATGACGTTCTTCACAAAACCGCTCTTTTTCTTTTCCCTTAGCTCCTCGCCCGGCATCGCCACGTAATCTATCTCGACTCCCAGCTTTGCCTCCAGCGCCTGCACTGCCCTATTCAGCTCCCCAAGGTCTGGCTTGCCTATGACGAACAAGTCGATGTCGCTGTTCTGCCGGGAGTTTCCGTTTGCAAACGAGCCGAAAACGAAGGCAACATCGATTCCCTTTATTCCCGCCAGCCCGCTCCGCAATGCTCCCGCGTAATCGGTCGATTTGGAAAGAAGGCCCCGCAGTTCGCGCACCGCCTCGAATTTCCCGTTCAGGGAATAAACTTCGCGGTTGCCCTCCTCCGAACGCGCGAGAATGCCCGCCGCCTCCAAATTTTTGAGCTCCTTTGAAACGGCGGCCGGGTTTGAGTCCGTCAGCCTCCCCAGCTCGCGGACTCCCGAGGCCCGCACTCCTTTCACGAGGAAAAGCGTCAGCAGTTTGAGGCGGGTTTCCGATTGTATGAGCCTGCCTGCATCGAACATGCTTTGATTATCCCCCGCGTACTATAAAAACGTTTGCATTTAGCAAACAGTCGTATGCATAATGCAAACATCATAGCCAAAGAAGAATTTATAAACAAAATCCGGCCTATATAATGAAAACATGCTTAGATTTCGTTGGGGGCGCAATACGAATAATAGGCCCTAATCGACACTAGGCAAAACAATCAAGGGGGGATAAAATGCCGACGAGAAGAATAACAATGGCTCCAGGAGGTGCGGGAGCTGCAGGCACTGCAACCGGAAGGGATTTCAGCAAACAACCGCCTCTTTCTGATTGCACGGGACCGATTTCCTACAAGCATTTTCATAGTCTTTTGACTGCAGACCTGCCTACGAAAGTCAGGGATAGCTGCCACTCGGCCGATTCAATAATGCGAACCATAGGCCGAAACCCGAACGTGAGAAAGAAAGACCTAACCAAGGACCTTGCCACATTGATTGCCGACTCAATCGAAAGAATTGTGGTCAAGACAAATGGCGTGCCCGAACGTCCAGGCGTCTCAGGCACGGAGGCAACGTTGTTCGAATTCACGCAGATTCTCGAAACCTCGACCCACTTCCAGTCGTCTGTCAAAATAGCAAACCTGATAAGCAAAATCGTCGATGGCCGCAGCCAGGTCAGCGCCCTCGACACGCTTCTGGCCCTCTCCCAAGGCAATCCCCGCGACCCCCACGCATTTGAGAAATTGGAACTTTTCGAGAAAGTGGTGGCTAACGTTTCGAGTGACCTCTCAAGGAATGACGCCAAATGCCAGGAATTGGTTTTTTCATCAGTCAGAAGCATAGTCTCGAATAAGTTAGTTGACGAACCCGGATTCATGGGCCGCCTCGTGACAATCACCGAGAACTTAAGGGGAGAGCAGCTCGTCAAGACTCTTTCCGAAATAGGCTCGGAATTAAAGGCCTACCAGAGGGCAAGTTCAAGCATACATTGGCTGGCTTTCAACTTTCTCGCCGATGCCGCCCGCAAGACCGAGAGGCCGCATTCGAATGCATAAGATCTTGTCGGCGGGGGAGCCAATGCAAACGAGGTAAATTAAGGGAGGCATATTCGTATGCTTCGCAATGAATCCAGCCCGCTATAGGCCTTCGCCCCAAAACTCACCTCGCCTCGAACCGGCTAGGCCTTCGCCCCGAATCTGCCCGCCAATCCGCTCGATTTCCGCCTCAAATGGCAGAACTCGCCTCGCTTTCTTCTTGCGAGTTACGTTTATATACAAAAAAAGCCATAATAAAACGGGTGAAAAAATGACGTTCAGATTTAGATCGGGGCCATTCGGGTATCAGGGAGGAACTAAGACGAGAGAAACGAGGCCTAGGGAACAAGGTAGAATACTAAACTCTGGCAAGCTTGATCCTGAGCGGGCAGTCGGGCCTTCGCACGGGGAAATAAAAAAAGTGACCGTAGAGATGTGGAACCTGCTTTTGAGTCGCGGTTCACGCTTATTCGCAGGATTTGGCGAGGTGGAGCTTAACGCATTGAAAACCGTAGTCAAAGCAATACTTTCCGAAACCGAAGGCGATACCAGGTCAAAGTCCCTGTCTTCCCTCAGGTCTATCCTAACCAGCCCGAACCTGAATCGTGACAAACTGCTCAAACTCGCAGACCAAACGAACCTCCGAAGCGGAAAGGATTTGCTCAGCACGCTCGACAATTTCATTAAGACCGAGTTGTGAATCTAGCGAATCACTGGCATTTAAAAACCCCAAGCCGCGCGGGCTGGCCGTCTGGATAAAAGCGGGCGGATTCGGCCCCCCAATACCCTTGCCGTTTTGTTTATATACTCGAAAAGCCATAATTTGACTGAGGTGAGGGAATGGTTACAAGACACGAGGGAAGA
>JAPLWU010000031.1 GCA_026396425.1 Microcaldota archaeon
GCCTGACGACTACAAGTTCTCTTTCTCGCCTTCACGGCCGGCCGAGAACCACGCTGCGGTCGAAGAGTTCGCAAATTCACTCAAAGACGAAATGTCCCCCATAGACGTTCACAACCTCGCCTTCCAGGTTGCGAAATCAAGGAATGCCGAACCGGCCTCGCTTTTCAAATCGCTTTACCAGGCAATCATCTCAAAGGACAGGGGGCCGAAGCTTGGCAAGCTCGTGTGCGCCATAGGCGTTGCCAAGGTGAAGGAGGCGCTCCTATCAAAAACCAGATAAATGTTCATTAAAACAACAAGTTGGAACTTAGGAGGCGTGGTGGCATGGATGCATCGTTGTTGTTCGTTCTCGCGGCCCCGGCCGCAGGGCTAATAGGCTTTCTTTACGTCTACCTGAAATCGAGGCAAATCCTCGCCCAGAGCGAGGGGACCCCGAAGATGAGGGAGATTTCGGGCGCCATAAGGCAGGGCGCTCAGGCCTACCTCAACAGGCAGTTCATGACGATTTCGAAAGTCGTGGCCGTTCTCGCGCTCATCATAACATGGGCCCTCGGGCTCGAGCTTGCGCTCACGTTCCTTTTCGGCGCCATATGCTCCTTCGCCTCCGGTTACATCGGCATGCAGATTGCCATCCGCTCCAACGTAAGGACGGCCGCCGCCGCTGAGAAGGGCGTCGGCAGGGCCCTTGACGTCGCTTTCGGTGCGGGCACCACGAACGGAATGCTAATCTCGAGCGTCGGGCTTTTTGGCATCGGCATCATCACAATGGTCATGTATCTCACGATGGCGGGTTCGCCGCAGGCCGAACTGATTGCCAAACTCAGCGTCGTCATAGTCGGCTTCAGCTTCGGCGCATCGACGCTTGCGCTTTTCATGAGGGTCGGAGGGGGCATATTCACCAAGGCGGCCGACGTCGGCGCCGACCTCGTGGGCAAGGTCGAGGCGGGCATACCCGAGGACGACCCGCGCAACCCGGCGACCATCGCCGACAATGTTGGCGATAACGTGGGCGACTGCGCGGGCATGGGCGCCGACCTGTTCGAATCCTATGCGGCCGCGTTCGTCTCTTCGATGATTCTCGGAGCCATAGCGGTCGCGGCAGAGGGGAGGTCCGGTTTCATCGGGCTCGTCTTCCCGCTGCTCGTAGGCTCGGCCGGCCTCCTGTCGTCGCTTGTCGGGACGTTCTTCACAAAAGTTTCCAGGGAGGACCAGAAGGACCTGCTGGCCCCGCTGACGAAATCCTTCTTCGTCGCGAACGTCCTGTCAGTCATCCTATTCGCGTTCCTTTCGCTTTACTTCTTCGGCGACCTGAAGGCCTGGGTAGTGCTCTCGCTCGGGCTCGTGGTCTCGGATGCCATAAGCAGGATTACCGAGCATTACACCTCGGTCGAAAAGAACCCGGTTAAAAAGCTCGCGCAGACGGCGACCACCGGTGCAGGCACGTGCATAATAGAGGGTACGGCGTTGGGCATGGAGAGCGCTTTTATGGAAGTCCTGCTCGTCGCCGTTGCCATTTATGTTGGCTACGGGGTCCTTGGCTATTTCGGAATAGCGCTCGTCGGCCTTGGCATGCTTGCGACTACGGGAATCATAGTTTCAATGGACACTTTCGGCCCAATCTCGGACAACGCGCAGGGCATTGCGGAGATGTCGGGCATGCCTTCAAAACAGAGGTCGGTGCTTGACAGGCTTGATGCGGTTGGCAACACGACAAAGGCGCTCACAAAAGGGGTTGCCATAAGCGGAGCGGCCATAACCGCGGTCGCGCTGTTCTCAACCTACCTCTCTAAAATATCGCCTCCGAACACCGTCCTCGCGATTGACGTCGCGCAACCAACGGTTTTCATCGGCCTCCTGCTCAGCGCGGCGGTTCCGTTCCTTTTCTGCTCCATGACAATCCGCGCCGTGGGCAGGGCCGCGTTCCTGATAGTGGAGGAAGTGAGGCACCAATTCAAGACCAAGAAAATCCTGCAGGGGAAGGACAAGCCAGACTATGCGCATGCAGTGGACATCTGCACCAAGGCGGCGCTCGGCGAGCTCGTGCTCCCGGTATTACTCGCACTAATTGCTCCCGTCGCGGTCGGCTTCATACTCGGTCCGGTTGCGCTTGCGGGCTTCCTCGGGGGCGCCATAGTCTCGGCGCAGATGCTCGCCGTATATCTCTGCAACTCCGGCGGGGCATGGGACAACGCGAAAAAATACATCGAGCGGGGCAACTTCGGGGGCAAGGGCACCCCCACACACGCCGCTGCAGTCGTTGGCGATACGGTCGGAGACCCGTTCAAGGACACGGCAGGGCCTGCGCTCAACATATTGATGAAAGTAATGAGCGTAATGGCCGTGCTGATTGCCGGCCTGCTCGTTGGAAAGAGCATGGGGGTTTAGCCCGCCGACCAAAAGGAGCAGACTGGCCTCCGTCGGCCAGACGGCCCGAGCGACTAAACCTCGCCTGTCCATTTTTCCGGGTTCCTCAGGAATTCGAAGGCCTCGGGTGTTTCCGTATATGTGCCTATTATGTCCGGGCCGTAGAGCGTGGGTTTCGCTTCAACTATCCTCAACTCGCTTTCAATTTTCCACGCCTGCTTTCGCTTTCACGAGAACAACGTCGGCCAGCGCCCCGCCAACGGGTTTCTGCATCAAATAATGGGCCTCGCCAAACAGGACCTCGTAGATTTCCGCGTAGGTTCTCCCCGCGCTTTTTATGGGGTGGTAGTGGCCGAGCGTCTTGTTGAACTCCCGGCCGAGTTTAGTTTCGCTTATAACTGTGACGTCATACCTGATACCCGCGGTCTCGAGGTGCGGCATCAGGTTGCGGTACATCTTGTAGAGGGGCAGCTTCTCGTCCACCCCATTCGCGAAAGCCTCGTCATACATCACGTCCCGCATGTCGCCGGCCTTCCTGACGTCCGGAGCGAGCTCCTTTCCCTCGAGGCAAAGGGCGCCGTTTTCGTATGTCAGCCCGAGCGGGCCCGCGCGAAGTTCCATGGGGAACATGAATGCAATCAAAGTATTTAAAACAAGCGTTACGACGTGCGGGGTGTTGGTTACGCCCGTTTCGTTCGTTGTTCATGTCCGTTCACCACCGTTCAGCAATCGGGATATATCCCGTTCATGGCAAACGCGCTACCGTCGAGAAGAAAAAATAAGGGGTGTTTTGGGTGGATATGAAACTATTCACGATTCTCGCGCTCGTGCTCCTTGTCGGTGCGGCTTACGCATCGAATTCGGGGGGCCAAGGCGCAGGAAATGGAAACGGAAAAGAGGGAAACGGAGTTTCAAAAGAAAAAAAATTCGACGATTATGCGCGTGGTTATGGCGGCGGGGGTGATGACACGGACAACGGGTCTTCTTCCTGCGGGCGCGACTGCGCGTCAGTCAACGGAACCTGTCTGTGTGGGACTCCGGTCCCGGTAATTCTAAAACCAGTCCGCATAACGGTTCTAAATCCAGCGAACAAGACGGTAACCCGCGCGTGCCCGTGGTTCTGCGACCGCTCGGATGGCGGGTGCGACTGCAGCGTGAAAGTTCAGCTCAACATAAGCTTCAATATGACAAACCAAACGTTCTGGAAGTCCAAAAACTTCTGCAACTGCTCGTGCTACTTCGGTAACGCCACCAACACAACTTACCCCTGCCAGCTTCAGAACTGCTCGGGCTCGAACGTGACGACCTGCAGCTGCCTGAACGGAACCAACTGCACCTCAATCGGCAGCCTGCCCTGTCTTAACCTCACGGACCAGAACCTCACGAATTGCAGCTGCTCGACAATTTCAAATTATACCTGCTCGGCTTACAACTCAACCTGCCAGCACGCCCCTTCCGACCCGGCAAACAGGATTTGCTCCTGCTCGTGCATCCACCCGGGCCTCGGCAACTCCATAAACAAGCTGCTCTCACATAGGAACGAAACCGGAGACGAAAACAATAGCGACTGCAAAAACAAAAACGGCCACGAGAGTGAATGCGAAAATGAAACCAACAAATGCGGAACCCACTGCGAGAATGAAACTTACGACGAGAACGAAACCAACGCGCAGGCCAACCGCCTCGCGGGCATACTCGAGCGCGCGAGGGAGCGCGTGAGGGATAAGATTGAAAACGCAATCGAGAAGAACAATGAAAAGATTGCGAACATGTTGTACAAGCTCGCCTCGAAAATAGAAAAATACACCGGCAACCGCTTCGGTCTCGTCAAGATGGACGGCGATGCGACCCTTGCGGGCCAGGTTGATACGGAAGGTGGCCCGGCGTTCGTCAACGTCGTCACTTATAAACGGCTGCCGACATGGGCAATCCGCGAGCGCCTGAAGGGCAAGGCGGC
>JAPLWU010000006.1 GCA_026396425.1 Microcaldota archaeon
GAGCTTTTCCTGTGACGAAGAGATTGATATTGGCGCTTCGCCCACCCCATAATCGGTCATCTGGACGATTTGGCCCGGCTTGTGGGCAGGTATCTTCTGCTCGAACTCGAACGTCCGTATGTCCGAAGTCTCATCCCTCACCGAGAGTATCTTTGACGGAATCGGGGCGTATGGGTCTTCGTTAGCAGCTTGCATTTCAATCATCATTACCATCTATTTTCCGGACGAAACTTTTGTTATGTCTATGCCCGCGAGGCAGACGCTGATGCACCTGCCGCATCCCACGCACATCTGCGGGCCATACTTGTCCTTGTGGTATTTGAGCTTGTGGAGCATGAACTGCTTTAGGCGGTCGGGCACCGGCTCCCTGAAAACATGGCCGCCCGAAACCTTGGAATAGCTGCGCGTGAAGCACGAGGCCCAGCGCCTTTTTCTGCTGACCCCGCCCGCGAAATCGACCAAATCCTCTGCGTCGAAGCAGGTGCAGGTTGGGCAGACCGAAGTGCACGAGCCGCACGAGAAGCACCTCTCGCCCCATTTTTTGAATGTCATTTTGGACTCGGCGACCAGTTGCAGCTTCTTCTTGCACTTTTCCCTCTTGAATTCCGGCTCGGAATCGGCATTCTCGAATAAAGGAGTTATGAGGGCTTTCCCCTCCTCGGTCTTCACATCAACGTAGTAGTAATCGCCGTGTTCGCGGAAGAGCAAGTCGTATTCCTTCGCGTCCCTTGTCTCCATCGAGTCGCAGAAGCAGTTCTTGCCCGGCTTGGCGCAGTCGAGAACCGCCAGCAGGGTGTTTTTCCTTTTTTCCGAATAGTAGGGGTCTGCGGGCTCGCTCTCGAAAAGTTTGTCGATGGTTTTTAGGCCGGCCGCATCGCACGGGCGGATGCCGAAGAGAAGGCGCTTCCTCACTGTTTCCCGGGGCGTAACCTTGCCCTCCATTCCGTAAGCAAACATCTGCTCGGTTTCGGGGAAAAAGAACCTCTTGGGCGAGTAGTCCGTGTTGCCCGGGCCCAGGTAGACCTTGTCGGTTTCGCTTATGATTTTGAAGAAGGAAGCGCCATTCTCGCGCACAGGGGCGATAACTTCGAATTTAACACGGGCCGCCTTGAGAAATTCGGGTATTTTCTTCTTGCTTATCCTGAACATCAGCACCGCCTTGTCTCCCGGTTAGCATCGGGAATTGTATTGTCGGGGATAATGTATTTAAGCATATTGGAAAGGTTCGGGCGAAGGATTAACGAAGGCGGGAATGGCCCATCAAGCGCCTAGAATGGCAGGGACATCTGATTCTTAGACCTCCCCGCGGCTCCGCCCGTAAGGCTAGTAAGTTGCGAAATTCTTTCCTTGTATCTCGCGGCCTCGGCATAGTTTTCGGTCCGGGCGGCGGAATATGCTGCTTTGTTATAGATTTCAATCGCGAGCACTCTTGCCTCAAGCGCAAGTGGACTCGACAGCTTCGAGCCGCGCTCCAGCTCAAGAACGGTTTCAACGGCCTTGATTGCGCCTTCCAACTCCCCTAGTCTGTCTTTGGCCTTGGCAAGAAGGAAGTAGGCATCGGCGAGAAAAGGGTTCGCGTTTATTGCTTTCTCGGAATGCTCGGCTACCTTCGCGTAGTTTTCGGCTCCTAGATAGGCGAACGCGATGCCCATTTCGCCTGCTGCCCGATCGAAGCCAAGCTCGATTGCCCTCTCAAAGTGTTTTACTGCACGCCCGGCGGAGAGGCTTTTGGAGTAAGCAAGACCCAGCGCGTGGTGGAGGATTTTAGGCTCGACATGACGGTCTGGCGTTTCTTCTACCAAGCGAATTGCCTCCTTAAAATGCGGTATTGCCTTCTGGGGCTTTCCCAAAAGGGCATATGCGATTGCAAGACTTGTGCGGTATAACGCGTTGCCGGGGTTGAGCTCGATTGCCTTCTTGAAGCAACTGGCCGCCTGCTCCATACAGCCCTTATTCGCTCCCGTATAAAGAGGCCCTACATCAATTCCCAACACTTTGACGTCCTTAGAAACGACGACCTTGTTCCTGCTAAGTCTCGAATAAGTGATGCCCAGGTTGTGGTGGGCCGTATCAAGGCCAGGGTCCAGCGAAATCGCCTTGGAGAGGAAGAATATTGCTTTGCCTAAATCGCCTTTATCCGAGTAAACCGAGCCGAGAAAGCAGTTGGCCTTGGCGGATTTTGGGTCGAGCGAAACCGCCATTTTAAAGGCGAACTCCGCCATTTTTAGGTCCTTTTTTCTCCACTTGGCCCGCCCAATCCCGATATGCGCGTCTACCGAGTCCGGGTCGAGGAAAAGGGCCTTTTTGAAATGTGCTTCTGCGGCTTCGGTGGTGGCCTCCCCGCGACGGAAGTAATTTCGTAGGTGGGCTTCCCCGAGCTTGATGTGGATTACCGCGCTGTCCGGGGAAAGCTCGAGCTCCTTTTCGAAGTGCACTTGAGCGCCTCTCAGGTCCTTTTCATTGAGCGCAATCATCCCGAGTCCCTTGTGCGCATGCACAATGTTGGAATCGAGAGAAAGCACCTTTTCGAAAGCCGCCTTCGCCTCCTGGAATTTCCCCTCTTCGTAGAGGGCAGAGCCGAGGTTTGCCCATGCCTTCGCGTAATCGGGCTTGAGTTTCACGGCCTTCTCGTAAGCTTCGGCTGCTAGGTGGGTGAGGCCGCGTTGGTAATACGCATTGCCGAGTTGGAAATGCGCCTTTGCGTCTTCGGGCTTGAGGCTTACTACAAGCTTGAACTCGCGCACGGCATTCTCGAATTTCTTCTGCTTCATGAAGGCCATACCAAGGTTGAAATGGAGCGTTGCCATGTGCGAAGTGGAGAGCCCTTTTTGATTTGCGGGCTCTTCGAGCGGTTTTGCGCCATGCGCGTTTTCCGGCCTGAAAATTTCCGGCACTTTGCGGCCCGAGTCCCTTCTGGAGATTTCCGGCGCCCTATGTGTTTCTGGCGTTGCATAAACTGGAATCATGTTCCCATCCCCCACAATATTCCGCGTTTTAAGAATAAAAACTTTGTGCGGGGGGGAAAACGGGATTTTTACGGGATTAGTCCCCAAAATCCAGATACTGCACCTCCCTGAGCCCGGAAATTCTCGCAATTATGAAATACGGGAAGCTGGCAATTCGCTGGTTGTAGAGCATCACTCCATCGTTGTAATAGGTCCTCGAGCCC
>JAPLWU010000035.1 GCA_026396425.1 Microcaldota archaeon
GAGGCAGTTTCTCAAGAAGCGTCGGAGATGCGGACTTGCCAACCGTGATGCGGTATGTGAGAGAGAACAACGACCCGTATCAGAGCGGTCTATCAAAGTTCTTCTAAGAAGCCCACGCCTTTAGGCGTGGGAGCGTTCACCTTACTGGCCCATCGTCTTTTTCACGTCTTCGGCTTCAGCTCTTAGCCTGTATTTCCTCATTATGCTCCCGAAATCGCTCTTCTCTTCCTTAATCGCTTTCTTCAGCTCGGCAGCGCCCATCTTCTTCAGGCCCAACTTCGTAACGGCTTCACTCGCGCTCGCGCCCCCCGCCATCCCCTTGATTATTTCGGGAATTGCGGCCTTCACAAAAACATTTTTCGAGTAAAGCTTGAACATCTCGTAAACTCCCTCTTCGCCAATCGAATCAACGTTAACGCCATCCCTTCTCAGGCTCTTCATTGCGTCCTCGAGCGTTCCAGCGACAATTTTTGGTTCAATCCCCAACTCGCCCACAATCCTCTCGAACAGCTGCAGGTATTTCGATTTCAATATCTTCTCGCGCAAGTCCTCGCTCAATTTTCCCTCCAGCTCCCCCCTCCTCTCCTCGAATGTTTTGGGCAGATTCGAGCGTATTCTTTCCACTCTCTCGCGCGTTATTCGAACGGGCGTAACGTCAGTTTCGGGGTATAATCTCGCCTTGCCCGGAAGCGGGCGCATGAACTCGCTCCCCCCATCGGCTAGAGCTCTTCTCGTCTCCTCAGGGACTTCGAGCACAAGAGCCCGCGCATACACCGCATCTAGCGCCCTCCTCGCCTTCCCTTCCTCGTCGGCAACAATCGCGAACGCGTCCCAATCGCCCGCGCCGAGCAGTTTCCTAACTCCCGCAACCTCGCTTTCGCTTATGCTGTATTTTTCCATTTTCTCTCCGCTGTGGATGATTCCTCCGACCCCTGCAAGCGCCTTGGCATAATCGCTAAGCTCAGTCCCGTATCTCCTGTTCTCGCACAATTCCTTCCCTGCAAGCCCGCCGTATTTCGGCAAAAGCAGGGCGAGCGTCTTTCCCTTGTTGGCAAGCGTTTTCGCGATAAACTTACAATTCGTTTCGTTCATCACCAAATCTCGCCTTCAATTCGCCCGCAACTTCGACCAATCCATCCTGCCTTTTGACTTCCATGTCGACCATTTTCCCAATCAGCGAAAGCTCCTGCGCTCCCTTTATCTCGACCCGCGCGCCCCGTTCGGTTGAAACATTCACGTCCTGCCTAATAGTGCCAATCCCGCGCTGGACTTTTCCGGTTGCCCGCAGCAGCATCCCCAGTTTTTTCGCAATTTCCTGCGCGTGCTCGCCGCTTTTTATGCTCGCGTCTGTGGCAATCTCAATGAGCGGAATTCCCAACCTATCGAGGCTGAAGGAGTTGAGGCCCTTATCGCTCTGCAGGATTCCCGCGCTCTCCTCCTCCAGGCAAATACCGGTTATGTCAACCTTTCCTTCGCTCGTCTCCATTCCGCCGTCCATTCCCACAATTGCCGTTCTCTGGAAGCCGCTGGTATTGCTCCCATCTATGACGGTTTTCCTCATCATCTGGATTTCGTCAACCACGTTCGCATTCAGAAGCAGGCACATCTCGATTACGATTTCGAGCGCCTCCCCATTCAAATCGTGCGGGGGCTCGTCGTCGCTCTCCACCAGGCAAGAGCATCCTTCTATGGCCTGATACGCAATCTTCCTGTCCCTCACATACTCGTAAAGCGCGGCCGGGTCCACGTCGCCGAGCTCGCCCGCCACCACTCTCTGCTTCCTCCGAATAACGATTCCCCTTGCCCCGCTCAGGGAAGAGGAACAGTTGCAGAACAGCTTGTGCGTGTCGAGCCTCTGGTGTATCTCTATCCCGCACTTCATGCTTTTTCTTCTTCAGGGAAATGATATAAAGTTATTTGGTTGCGCGGCTCCAAACAGTCGTATGGGAAGCCTTTTAAATATATAAGCCCAAACTTATATTCGTGAAAAACAATATACTCCGCGCGGTTTCGGATGAAACTCGACTCTTGATGCTGGGGCACCTATCGAAATGCGAGCTGTGCGCCTGCATGCTGCCGAAAATGCTCAAGAAATCGCAGCCCGCAGTCTCGCAGCACCTCTCGGTTCTCAAGTCGGCGGGTCTCGTCTCCTTCAGGCGCGATGGCGCGAAGAGGCTTTACTCGCTCACGGCAAAGGGAAGGCGCGTCCTTTCCGACATTTCGAAGTGGTAGATGACAGAGGCGAATGGCGGAAAGGCAGGGTTTAGACGCGAATGGTGAACACATGAAAATAGAAATATTCGGAAGCGGGTGCTCCAAATGCAGGGAACTCGAGAAAAGGGCCAAGGAGGCGGCAAAAAAGGCGGGCCTCAAGGCCGAGGTAACTCACGTTTTCGACATGAACGAGATAATCGAGCGCGGAATAATCTCGGTTCCGGCCCTTGCCGTTGATGGCAAAATAGTGATTTCCGGAAAACTGCCCGAACTTTCCGAACTAATCCAAATCCTGAAGAAGTGAGCAAATGAACGACATAAGTAAATTCATCCTTTTCTCAGCCGTCTTCGTCTTACTTTTCTTCCTCCCAGTCCCGGCTCCGGCGGACTCTTTCCTGATGGCGGGCGTGGTGATGCTCCACGAATACGCGAGGGAGCACGTTCTGACGTGCCTAATCCCCGCCTTCTTCATAGCAGGAGCAATCACCGCTCTTCTCAAAAAAGAAGCGGTTCTCAAATACCTCGGGCCGAGGGCAAACAAACCCGTGGCATACGGAGTTGCTGCCGTTTCCGGCTCAATTCTCGCCGTCTGCTCGTGCACAATCCTCCCCCTCTTTGCGGGAATATGGAAAAGGGGCGCGGGCCTCGGCCCTGCAATAACACTTCTTTATTCGGGCCCGGCAATCAACATAGCCGCGATTTTTCTAACTGCTTCGGTTCTCGGTTTCCAATTCGGCCTTGCAAGGGCTGTTGCAGCGATTTCGCTTTCAATCGTAATCGGCCTCGTAATGGCTTTTCTATTCTCGAAGGAAAACCAAAAGTCCGGCGAGTTCGTTTCCGAATCGAAAACCGATTTGGCTCTCGGCACAGCCGTCATTTTCATATTTCTGCAGATTCTTTTCCTAATCGTAAACGGTCTTCAAATCGAATTCGGGCTCAAGCTTTTGCTTTTCGCAATCCTGCTCGCGGCAGTAACCTATTTCGCAGTCTTCAGGCTTCCGCGCGAAAACACAAACGAATGGCTGTCGGAAACGTGGGAATTCTCCAAAATGATTCTGCCGGTCCTTTTCGCAGGAGTTTTTATCGCAGGAGTTGCCGAATTCCTGCTTCCGGGCGAATTGGTTTACTCCTACGTGGGCGGGAACGGCCTGTTCGCCAACCTGCTCGCCTCAATATTCGGGGCATTCATGTACTTCTGCACGCTTACCGAGGTTCCAATAGTTCAGGCTCTTACTTTCAAGGGGATGGGCTCGGGCCCGGCCCTCGCCCTGCTTCTGGCAGGTCCCTCCCTGTCCCTGCCCTCGATGCTCGTAATAAACCGCATCTTGGGGACGAAAAAAACAGTTGCTTACGTGCTCCTCGTAATCCTGTTCTCAACCGCCGCGGGAATGGTTTTCGGGAGTTTGGCGTAGTCGTTTCTCGCCCCTAACACTCCTCCATCTCGGCTCGGAGGTTGAGAATTATCCCCTCCCTTAATCGGTTCTCGCATCGAGAATTGAAATCTCTCCAGCCCTTCCGTTCAGCCTTGTAAGAACCGGCCTTCCCCCGTTCACGAAAACCTCGTTTATGCAGCACGGGCTCTGGGCGAGCCTGAGCATTTCTTCCACGCCCCTAAGTTCGAGCACGCTCGCAAGGCACACGCGGTTCGCGATTCCATTGCCAACCAACATTACCGTATTGCCAAGCCTCCCGGTCCTCAGTTCGTCCACCAAATTATCGAAAGCCCCCCCAACTCTTTCAATCGCCTGGCCGAACGTCTCGCCGCCGTGGATTTTTGCGAGTCTGTCGACTTCGGCAACACTGTTGGGAATGGGCAAACCAGTGGCCCTCCCCTGGTCCTTTTCGTCGAGAGCCGGGGCTATTATCACTCTCGGTCCCGTTCTCATACTGCCCAATATGGCATTGGCAGTCTGCAGGTTCCTCGCATTCGGGCTTATGATTACGGTGTCGACTAGCAGCTTCCGCTCGGCGAATTCTCTGCCAACCTCTCGTGCCTGCGCAACCCCCCGTTCATTTAAGTTGAGGTGCGGGTGCGAGAAAGTCCTGGTTCTCACTGCCTCGGTCTCCCCGTGCCTCACGATTATCAAACGCCTTTCCATCCAACTCACCCTTTGCAAACTTCGCAGGACTAGCGCTGACGCTAGCCCGGCGAATTCTCCTTCGCCTCATCTCGCTATTCGAAAGGCGAATGCCCCGCCTTACTCGTCTCCAATCCTTTTCGGTCGCCTTGCGGGCGCTAACCACATACCCACGCCCTCGGCGCGGGTTATCGATGGCCGCAAGCCCACTCAGTCGGGCGTGAGTATGTGACCGTAGTTAGTCATCTCCCCAGCTCGCCCCCGCCTTCTTTTTCAAGTTCCTGCAGCGCCCTCCACACAGTCATGTGGGAAACGCCCAAAACATCCGCGACGGCGCGCACGCTGAGCAGCTCGTTGAAGTACAAATCCCTCGCGAGCTCAACTTTCTCCTCGCTGAGCGCCCGCGTCCTGCCACTCCTAGAAATAGCAGCAATGCCCGAAAATAATCCTCTCTGCGCTTCGCTCCTTCCGTCCCTCACCCGACTGGACTTCGGTCCGGATTCTTGCCATCCGTTCATCACCCGACATTTTTCGCACCTCCGTTGATTTTGTTGGCTACTATTCCTCGGCGTGAATATATAAAGATATGTAACAAGAAGAGGCTCCGCCCCTCTCTACACCCCCGAAAAAAATAAAATTACTTACTCGAAATCCTTCTCCACTTCAGTTCTCGCGCCAAATTCCCAACTATTCGAAGTCCTTCTCGACTTCGGTTCTCGGTTCGAGCTCGCCCACCAAATTCTCATTCATTTTTTTCTTCGCTTCCCCGCCCGAATAGTTCCCAAGCAGCCATTTCAATTTTACGTAGGCGAGTTCTGGGTGCATGTCGCCCGCCCCAATAACTCCGATTTTCTCAAGCTCCCGCGCGGTGCTGTAGACGTTCATGTTCACCCTTCCGTAGATGCATTGCGACGCCATCACCACAACACAACCATCCGCAACGAGTCGCCTCACAACTTCAAATATTCTAGAGTTCTCGCTCGCAATTTTATCGTCATTCACAGGCATCTGCCCCAATCCGGTCCCTTCAATAACAAGCCCTTTGTATCCATTCTCCGCAAAATAACCCAGCTGCTTCGCGTGCATTCCAGGAAATATTTTCACGAGCGCGACTTTGTCTTCGAACTTATTTGCTAGTTTAAGTTTTGTTTTCGTTTTTTCCTTATTCTTTTTCGCGTAGCTCTCGCCAAGCATCTCTATCTTTCCATTTTCATAACCAATTTTTGCAATTGGTTTCACATTCACGCTCCTGAAGGCGTCGCGCCTGCTCGTGTGCATTTTTCGAACTTTCGTTCCGGAGTGCACCAAACAAAAATCATCCTCGAGCGAGCCGTGCATGCATACTCCGACTCCGGCAAAATCGCTCCCGACCAAAAATCTCGCCGCGCAAACCAGGTTCATGGCGGCATCGCTCGAGCCCCTGTCGCTGCTCCTCTGCGCCCCCACGAGCAAAACCCCGACCGGCAGATTCTGGAGCATGAAGGAAAGCGCGGCTGAAGAGTAGCCCATCGTGTCCGTCCCGTGCAGAATTATCACTCCATCGGCCCCGGCTTCAATTTCCTTGGCAACCTCGCTCGCAATTTTCGCGTAGTGCTCGAATCGCATCTCCTCTGAAAGCACCTGCATTATCAACCTTCCTCTTATGTTCGCGATTTCCGCGAGTTCTGGAACTGCGGCTATGAGCTCGTCAGCGGAATATGCCGCAACTACTCCCCCCGTCCTATAATCCACCTTCGAGGCAATCGTCCCCCCGACGGCGAGAATCGAAATCGTTTTCTTTTTCGAATCGTGCGAAGCTTTGTTGGCAGTAACTGTCGCCACTTTCCCGCCCTTTTTCACCAATCCGATTTTCTGGCCCTTGTACTCGACGCCAATGTTATACCCGTTCGACAGCTTTAGCACGATGCATTCCGGATCGCCGTCCCCTCTAGGCATGAGCATTCCCTCCCTCTCACCCACCCTAATCGCATCCCCCTCGCCTGCGCCCGCCTTCTCGAAAGCTCGCCTTATCTCCTCGGAATACAGAAAACCACCGAACTTATTCTTTTGGCGATATATTTAATACTTGTATTCCGCAGACTTCGTCTCATTCCTGTTCTTCGCAGTCTCGGTCATGTCGATAGGCGGCTACCTTTACATAAAGCGCAGAAATAGGCCTCGTTACAGGAATCTGCCTGCAAAACCCGAGGATGTAAAAGCGGATATATGACCTATGATTTATGATTTTGGCTGCTGCAGCATCTTGCCCGCGTAGAACCCATCGCGAGAGTAGCCCATTTTGTAATAATACTCTCTCGCGCCAACCCCACTGAGCACGAGGAGTTTTTTCATTTTCCATTCGTCGCGGGCAATTCTCTCGGCCTCCTCCAGAAGTTTCTTCCCATAGCCCGAGTGCTGCACTCTTCCCATCGATTTCTCGCCTATCGGGACGCTCTCGCCGTAAACATGCAACTCCCGGACAATGGCGGCATCCGCAGTCCCAGTTACCCACGCCTTGCCAGGCCTCCTCAGCCTCAGGAAACCCGCAAGCCCATTTTCGCTCTCGAAACTGAGAAAGATTTCCCTTCCCCCGCTTGCTTCGTATTCAATCCTCCTCAGTTCAACTCCCCCGAAATCCCGCACGTTTCTCAAGCCCATCTCCCTGCACCGTATGCATCTGCATTCGTCTCCTCGCCCGCGCATTTTCTCCTCCACCAACTGCCTCAAATTGCTCTTCTCCACGCCCGCCTCAATGAGTTGCACGGGTATATCGCGTTGCATTCTCATCACTCTCACGTACGGCGGGAAATGCGCGCTAGCCCTCGCAATCACTTCGGCCGCGGTTTCGGCGTCGTATGGCGCGTATTCCCCTTTTTTCCACATCCCGTAAAGCTTCGTTCCCTTCAGCACCATGCACGGGTAGATTTTGAGCATGTCCGGCCTGAAGTCGGAATCGGAAAACAATCTCGCAAACATCCCAGCGTCCTCTTCCGGCCCAACAAAAAGGCCGGGCATCATGTGGTAGCAGACTTTCAGGCCCGCATCCTTGCAATGCGCGGTTGCCTCGATTACGTCTTTCACCCGGTGCCCCCTTTTCACAAGCATATACACTTTGTCGCTAAGCGTCTGGACTCCCAACTCAATCCGCGTTGCGCCGAGTTCAAGCATTTTTTTTATCTGCTTCTTTTTCGCGAAGTCGGGCCTCGTTTCGATTGTCATGCCAATCTCACGAACTTTTGCGCGCTCGTTATTTTTCTGCGCCAGTGCCAGCGTTCCTGAATTTTTTCCGTTCATTGCGTCGAGGCATCTCTTTGCGAACCAGCGCTGGTAGCGCAATGGCTGGGCATTGAAAGTCCCTCCCATCACAATGAGCTCGCACTTGTCCACGGAATGCCCGATCTCTTCCAGTTGCCTCAGCCTGCTAGCGACTTGCCTGTGCGGGTCGAATTCATTCTGGATTGCCCTCATGGCGGCCGGCTCCCTGCCAGTGTAGCTCTGCGGCGCCTCCTTGCCCCTCGGGCAGTATATGCATTTTCCGGGGCACGGGTAGGGCCTTGCCATCACCGCTATCGGGGCAATCCCGGAAATAGTCCTCGTCCTCCTAATCCTAAGAAGCTCTAAGAATTTTTTTCTTTTCGATTTTGGCAATGCCCGCAGTATTTCGGAATTCCTGAGCGGGGAAATCCCAAACTCGCCGGAAATCCTCCTTTTCAAAATCCCCAAATCCAGGTTGGGGTTGAGAATCAGCCTTCTCGCGGCCTCTCCAGCGGCCTCCTGTCTTCCCATGGAATCATTTCGCGAGAAGGTTCGCGATGAATCCGAGAAGCCCGTAGACCGGCTGCTCGATTACGGGGAAGATGAGAAGCCCATGGCCCGCGGCCAGGTAGTCCGAGAAGAGGTTCGAGTTGACGCTCATCGAAACCGCCGTCTCCTCGCGCATCCTCGCGCTCGACACGCTCTCCACGATTATTTTCGCCGAGTACTCGTTCTCCTCCTCGCCCACAATCTCGTATTTGATTACGCGCTCGGAATTCCTCGGGACGAAGACCGTTTTCTCGTAATGCCAGAGCGGGACTCCCTCGGAGCTTATTTTGAACACGTCGCTCGCAACCCCCTCGTTCTTTATTTTCACGTAGTAGCCGGCCGGCTGGCCCGCTCCCGCGCTCGCCTGAGTCGGCCAAACCTCGGTTTTGAGCACTTCGCGGCTCACTCTCACGACTGCATCGAACTCGACGTCGCCCAGCCCCTCGCCGGGCGGCTCGTCGATGACTTTCACCCCGATTCTGTATTCGCCGTCCCCTGCGTCAGGAGCAACCTTGACAATCGCCTTCATGGGATTCCCGTAAACGAGGCTCGGCTCGCCCTTCCATCCGTCCGGAAGGGATGTGAAAACCACCTGGTCCCACCTTCCGCCCACCCCGTGGGTTCCGCCCTCGCGCACGTTGGGCTCGACCACGAGCGAGACGCTCTGGCCAGGCCCGACCGTTCCAAGTTCGACGGTTCCGCCATTGCCTACGGCTTTCGCCACGGGCTCGTAGACCATCACGTCGTAGGCGAAAGCAAAGCCAGCCATAACCGCAATAAGCACGACTGCCGCAACAACCAACATTCTCGCCGCCATACAAATCACGATAACAGCATACGCGGGAGCTTAATAAATACCTTTTGTATCCGTCTATTACCGATAACCATGCGCGCTTTCATCGCAGTCGAAGTCTCCGAGGAGCTGAAGAAGAGAATTGCAACCCTGCAGGCCGAACTCCCGGAAGGCCTCTCCCTCGTAAAGCCCGGGAACATGCACCTCACTCTCCACTTCTTCGGGGAAATCGACGAAAATTCAAAAAACAAAATAATAGACGCGATGAACTCCCTCCCGCTTCCACTCCCGGCTTTTGACATGAAATTCTCCGGCCTCGGCGTTTTCCCCTCCGAATCCTACGTCAGGGTTGTGTGGGTCGGTTGCGAGAGCCCGGGCCTCCTCGGGCTTGCCCGCGAGTTCTCTCTTAAGCTTTCTGCGCTCGGCTTCAAGACGGAAAGATTCACGCCGCATTTGACAATCGCTCGCGTAAAAAACAAAGCAGACTTCGGCCCGCTCCTCAAAAAATACCAAAACTACGCGTTCGGCGTTTGTGATGTGGGCTCTCTCATCCTCAAAAAAAGCACCCTCACCCCGAATGGCCCGGTTTACGAGGACGTTTACGTGAGACGGCTATAGGCCACTAATTCGGGCGCTGCAACGGCTGAGGGAACCACGGAAGCAACTTGAGAAGAAATGCCTTCCCTATCCCATCCGCAGGTCCTCGTATTTCTCAAACGGGAAGTAATCCATCTTGTGCTCCTTGTAAACGTTCAAGATCTCATAGTCCTTCACTATATCCTTGAAGCGGTTTCGGAATCGCACAAGGAGCTCGCGGAACTCCTGCTCATCCTTCACCTCCGCTTCTATCTCCAAGTCCCAGTTGCCGGTGCACTCGACTAGGTAAGCAATCGACGGCTCGTTGTTGCAAAAAGCAATGAGCGACTTTTCTATCTTTTCGTCAAAATTCGAAAGCGAAATAAGCGCCTTGTAGAAGTGCCTACCCATCTTTGATAACTCCAGCCAGGTCCTGTAGGACTTTACGATGCCTCTTTTTTCAAGCGCCGCAATTCTTTTCTTGGCCCCGTTATAAGTTAGCCCTACCTTGGCCCCTATGTCGGTCAGCGAAGCTGAGGCGTCCTGCGAAATGGCCTTGAGTATTGCGAAGTCTTTTTTGTCGATTTTCTCCAATGGGGGTTCGAGGCCGTAGCTCGGATGGATCTTCTCCAGCTCGACTTCATCCGACAGGTACCTCCTTTTGAAATGGTAGTTTATTATCGAAGGGGAAATCACATAATCCTTCAGGTAACCTCCAAGCTCCTTTTTGAGCTCCATCAGAATCGAAGCGAAGTGCACGTTGTTTCTCGCAGCAAAAAGCATTTCGGAGTCCCATCTGCCGCTTGAAGAGACGAGCCATATGAGGTTTTTGAAGGATGAAAGTCTTTCAAGAAGCGGTTTTTCATTTTCGGGGCTTACATTCTGGAACCTGATGTACACCCGGTATGTGAAAAAACCCAGCCTATGCAGGTCTACCAGTGTTCTGAACCCCTTCAGAACCCCGCGGGCCACCATCTGTTTTATCCTGTACCCGACCACCTGCTTTGGCAGCCGCACTTTTTTGGCTATGCTGGATGCAGGCTGCCGTGCGTTGAACTCGAGTTGGAACAGTATGCGCCTGTCCTTCCTGTCGAGGTCCATGTCCTACTATTATAACTAAATATTTAAAAATAGTTCTTTTTGTCTTAAATTTGCTTACCAATCTTTTAATAAAAGAATAACCATAATCACTAGCGGGTAGTGAATATGGATGATGAATCACGGCTAGCGCAGGCTTTCGAGTTGACCTACAAAGTCATATTCGGAGAATGCAACGTCAAGATGGACGAGCTTTCCAAATACCTCTACAAAGGCCATTACAAGCCCGAGTTCAGGAAATCCTCCCTCTCCGGAAAGACGGTGGCACTTTGGCGGGACTGCTACCGCAAAGACTCGAAAATCATTTCCTACGACGAAATCGACTTTGCAAAGAGTCCTGAGCCACTTAATTTGAACGAAATCAAAGACATTGATTCGGTGCTCGAAGCAGTAGCCGACAGGGCATTTTACTCCGGGAACAAAATCTTCGGCAATTCCGGTTTCGTGGAGAACAGCGACAATATCGTAGACTCCTTTTTTGTGAAAAATTCGCAAACCGTAACTTCCTCAAAATATGTTGCCTACAGCTCATTCATCAGGGATGACAGCGAGCACGTCTTTGGCTCGTCATGGCTCGGAAGGGGCAAATTCCTTATTAGAATGCACGCCGGCCTTGACGTAAACCGCTGCTTTGAGTCGCGTTACTGCGTAAATTCATCGGACTTGTTCGGCTGCTATGACTGCATAGACTGCTACGACTGCATGTTCTCCTTTAACCTCCGCTCGAAAAGATACGTAATAGGCAACATCGTTCTGCCAAAGGAAAAATTTCGGGAGATCAGGCAAAAGCTCGTCTCAGAAGCTAGGGAATACCTTGGCAAGCACAAGAATTTCCCATCAATAATCGAGCTCTCGGCCTCCGGAAGCGTGCCCAAAAACTTACCCATCGCAAAATCAGAATTCGAAAAAAAGCCAGTTGACATGAGACCGATAGACCGAGCATTCGGAACCACATCCGCGCTTATTTTTGGTCAGAATATCGGCAGCATTGAACGGGTAGCTGCTTATCTATCGTCACGAGTTGCAAAAATAGAATCAGTCAAAACCATTTTCGGCGAGGAGGTTTCATCCTGCAACATGTTCTTCTACCCCTCGATTCCAAAAGAGAGGATGGTCAGCCACGAAAATGCGCAGAAGCTTGCCGAGTTGTCTCTCGAAACTAGCGAAGTTGAGAGCCTTGAAAAAATATTCAAAAACCTGCACAAGATAGGCTTCTTCACGGTCAACTTTTTTTCTGGCTCGAATCAGAACAATATCAATACTGTAATCGCCTGTGACTCGGTCAACACATACCAGATTATCGACTCAATTCAGGCAAAGAACTGCGCCTATTGCACGATGGTGCTGGAATCCGAGAGCTGCTTTGGGTGCTACCGCGTAATCCGCAGCAGTTTCTGCATCAATTGCCACAACTGCGTAAAACTGACCTGCTGCCTCGAGATGGAAAGCTGCACAAACTGCAGCAACTCCATGTTCTGCCACAACTGCGAGAACGTGCGCGATTCCATGTTTTGCTTCAACACGAAAAACAAGCAATACGCGATAGGAAATGTCGAGATATGCCGGGAGAGGTATATGGCGCTCAGAAAGATTGTTCTGGGCCAGCTCATTGGGCGGATTCAGAAGAATGGCGGGCCTGGCTTTGACATATACAACGTCCCATCTCGCTAAACAACAAGCCAAAGCATCGCGAAGGCAATCACGCTGACAACCGCGCTGAAAACAAACGTGAGCGGAGCCCCGAAAGCGGTTACCTCCCAGAACAACCCTGCGAGAATTCCTGCAGGAAGCGCGGCGAATCCGACTGCCCCCTGATAATACCCGAGCGCCGTGGCTCTCGCCTCCGCGGGCACCATGTCGACCACATACGCCCTCTGCACCGTCTCCACTATTGCCATGAAAACTCCGTAGAACGCAAATATGAGCCAGATTGCAAGCTCGCCGCTCGCATAGGCAAGGGCAACGCAAAGAACCGCAAACAAAACATAAGCGAGCGAGAGCATGGTTTTCCTCCCGACCTTATCAGAAGCAGCTCCGGCAGGAACTGCGGCGAGCGAATAAACCAGGTTGTAGGCCATGTAAACAACCGGAATCATCACGAGCGGAAATGCAAGCGCCTGCGCCCGCAGGATGAAGAAGGAATAGCTGAAATTCCCGATTCCGAAGACGATTGCAACCCCGACCAGCCTCTTGAAATCTCTCCCAAGCGCATACCCGCCTCCCGCAGCTTTCCCGGCCTGTTTTTCCTTCTCCCGCACGAGCAGCAGCAGAATCATGGCGAGAATCGCCGGAATGAAGCTGAGCCAGAAAATATTCCTGTATGCTCCTTCAGTTCCATACATCGCAACAAAACTCGGCAAAAGCAGGAAAACAATCAGCGGGCCAATGACCGCGCCGGCAGAATCCATTGCCTTCCTGAAGCCAAAAATCCTCCCCCTGTTCTCTGCGGACGCGGAATCGGCGAGCATCGCATCCCTTGCGCTCCCGCGCAGCCCCTTTCCCACCCGGTCGACAAATCTGACAACCAGAACGTGCTCCCACGTGCTCGCGAGCGCAAAGAAAGGTTTTGTGAAAGTCGAGAGCCCGTAGCCCGCAATTACGAAGGGCTTCCTCCTGCCAATCTTATCCGACCACCAGCCGGAAACCATCTTGAACATGTTGGCGGTTGCTTCCGCAATCCCGTCTATCAGGCCGACGAGCGCAACCGGCGCGCCCAAAACATTCACGAGGAAGAGCGGGAGCAGGGGAAATATCATCTCGCTGCTCACGTCGGTGAGGAAGCTCGAAAAGCTGAGAAGATATACATTCTTGTCGAATCCCTTGAAAAAATCGCGCACTCTCATGCATCGAATTTGGGAAAAAACTTTAATAAACTCACCCGCAAATCCGCTTCTCATGGAAAAGAAGCCGCCCATGTACCTCGGCGATGCCCTCAACTTCGTCTACGGGAATGAGGAGAGCGAGAAAAAGGCCAACTCCCGCAGGACTTTCGAGCACCTAAAGGCCGGCGGATGGGAATTCTCGAAATTCGACGAGAAAGAGCGAATATTCTTCTTCAAAAAGGAAAGCTGGCAGATGAAAATAAAAATCAGCGAGTGAAAGCGCCCTCCGTCATCGGCGTTCTTCCGCCTCCGTTTTTGCCATTACCGCCCCTAAGGGCCGTTCTTTGTTCCGCAGTTAAAAGCGGAATTAACCTGTCCTTTTCATGACGACCCAGCCTGCCGAATACTGGTCCGATCTCATCGGCCCCCAAACTCCTAGCTGCCATTAAGATGCAGTTATCCGCGTACCGGTCACCTATCTTGCACCTTGTAAGCATTCTCAATTCGGCTACTTTCAGGTCAATCGGAGTAAGTGATTCACTATTTGTCCTTACAGTAACTGCCACACTTCCACCTCCACGCGAGAACTGTGCGACGTGGCGCGTTTATTAATTTTGGGCCGGAATTATTGGCATTCTTCCAAATTTTCACGGTTTTTTGCATGCGGAATTGGCAAATTGCCAAGAGCGCGAACAACCGGATAAGAAAGCTTAAATAAAATTGCGGGAAAAACAGCTCAGGGGGTGTAGCTCTGAAGAAATGGGCCTCGTTATTCCTCATACTCTTGCTTGTTTCGCAGGCCTTCGCATCTCAGCCGCAAAAGATAACGTCGGATTATTCATACGCGCCCACCTACGCTTTTTTCCTTAACCCGGATGCGCAGCTTGCCTTCCTCTCGAAACTCGGGATGGCGGATTCCCAGGTGAAATACCAGCAGATTTACGATTCCATGAGCGATGACGAGAGGAAGGTTTTCTCCCACCAGCTCGAGCGCATAAAACTCGCGGAATCCCAGCTGGAGTACGCCCGCATGCAGGAGATTGAGGCAAGGGCGTGGTTCTTTCTCTCTCCCGTGCTCTTAGGAATCTCCACCCTCGTCGCATCATGGAAGGCGGAATCCGCGACGGTTGCGGGCCTCTCGGCCATGCGCGAGATCTCCCTCGCGGTTGATGAATCCTACTCGATTGCGTGGAGCGAAGTTGACGCGCTCGAATACGCGGGAGCCGGATACGGGAATTACACCGGCCCTGCCGCAGGCTCCTACAACCGCGCCCAGGAAATCTCGCTCGCTTCTTCGGTAAAAGGAGGCGGCGAGGCCTCATCATATGCAAAGGCCCTGCTCCTCTCCCGCGCAATCGCGTCAAATCTCACTTCGCCGGAAAAATCCACGCTTTCGGGGCAGGGCGGCGAGTTCGTTGATATGATCAGCCCATGGCTGGAAGTGGCCATTGGCGATGTCGGGCTTTCCGCAGTGGTCGAGGATGATCGAAAGCTCGGGATTCTGCCGGGCGAGATGAACCGCCAGTGGCAGCTCGCGCCAGTTCTGCACAAGGATGTCGAGCGATAGTCCGCACTCAGCTAGAGCCTTCCAGCCCAGGGCGTTACGTGCATCGAGCATCCAGGCGATGGTGAGGTTGTCATCCTTGACCGGCCTCACACCCTTGACCACCGGAAGCCACGACAGCGCAGCGGCTTCCTCGCGGACCGAGGGCGAAACGGGGTCGATCCATGCGACGATGCCCGCAATCCATGGGAACCTGCGGGCA
>JAPLWU010000144.1:0-4638 GCA_026396425.1 Microcaldota archaeon
ATCTGGCCTGGGCTGAGATTGAGTTCCCGCGCGAGGCTTCTGATGTTTTTTTTCTGGCCGGGATTGGCAAGAAGGTAAGCAAGTATCCTCTCCCTTTTCGCCGATGACAAAATCGGGCTTATGTTCACGTTTCGTGATTATAACGTTCACGATTTATAAACATTTCGTTCACGTTTCGTGAATGGCTATTTCCCTTTTTGGCCCCGCGTAAACAGCGAAATCACGGCCGAAATTCCAACCAGCACTGCCAGCAGGAGGAACGGGAAGGAGTAATCGCCCACTGCGAGCGAGCCCTTCGAGGCCTTTGCGGCATCGAGAATGTAGGCCATGACCTGCGGGCCGAGAATTCCCCCGAACCCGTAGGCGGTGAACATGAACCCGTAGTTCACGCCCATATTCTTCGTTCCGAAGAAATCCGCAGTTGCGGAGGGGAAGAGCGAGAAGTTCGAGCCGAAGCACAGACCAACAAGGCACATCCAGGCGAACAGCGCCCAGGGCGAGAGGTTGCTGGCGAAAAGTATGCTTGCCAACAGAAGAGCCTGCACTCCGAACATGACGAGCATGGTGTTGGGCCTGCCAATCCTGTCCGAGAGCCAGCCCGCGAGTATTCTGCCTGCCCCGTTGAAAATTGCGAGAACGCCAACCGCTAGAGCGGCAAGCGAATAAGCCGCATCCTTGTCCATTCCGTGAACCGAAGTGAACGAGAGCTTGGCAAACGTCGCCAGATTTCCGATTACCATGAGGCCTGCGGCAGCGGAGAAGGCGAACATGAGCCAGAGGAGCCAGAATTGGCGCGTGCCGAGCATCTGGCGGGGCCCAATCTCGTTTTGAGCTGCGGATTTGGAGGCCGCCTTCGCAGCTGGGGGGTTCTTCAGGAGCAGAGCCCCTGCGCAAACCACTATCGCAAATGCGATTCCGAGCAGGAGGAATGTTTGATTAACGCCCTGCGATTTGATGAGTTCGCTTGCGAGAGGGGCGAGCAGGAGCGAGCCGAAACCGAAGCCGAAAACGATTATTCCGCTTACCAGCCCCTTCTTCTCAGCGAACCATTTCACGCCGGCTGCAAGCGGGGTTACGTAGGCGAATCCCACTCCCGCGCCTGCGAGAACTCCATAGGAGAGGTAGAGCATGAATGGCGAGCTTGCGAAAAGCCCTGTGGCGATGAAGCCCAAGCCTAAGAGGAGTCCTCCCACCAATGCCACCACTCTCGGGCCTTTCCTGTCCTGCAGCATTCCTGCCGGAATCATGGAAATCGCGAAAGTCGCGAGCATTACGGAAAAGGCGAGCTGGATTTCGGTCTGCGACCAGCCGTATTTCTCAGCCAGCGGGCCGGCGAATACGCTCCAGGTGTAAGTCACACCGAGCATGAGCATGATGAGAACTCCGCCCAAAACGACCTTCCATCCCTGCCTTTCCCTTTCGTCCATGAAACCAATCCTCCAGCCACGCTGAAATCGAAAATTCACTTTGCAACTAAAAAGCTTAAAAGTCTATTCGCGGAGCTTGGCGGGAGTTCGGGATTTGAAGGGAACGCTTCTCTTCCAGAATTCTTCGAAATAGGCTTTGAACGCATCGGCAATTTCCTGGCTCGTGATTTCGATTGCAATCGGATTCTCGATAGGAACGGATATCATCACGTTATTCTTGTATATCAGGAAAGAGGCGGGAGTTTTGATGTCGGTTGGCATGTATCGGGCTTCGCATCCCCTGTACGAGTTTCGGTTTTCGAGAATCTTCTGTTCCGTGTCTTGGTTGAACATGAGCCTGCAGGTTATTCCTGCCCGCGCCCTTCGCTCGTGGTCCTTCTGCCAGTATCGGAGCTGTATTTCGGGTTGATATGCGGGAATACCGATGTAGCAGTAGCTATCGCCCCTTTTTAGTTTGAGATAAGTATGCTCGTGGGCCGTCTTCAGGCCCTTCAGGCCCTGGTATATCGATGCCGTTTGTATTTTGCCAGCCTGCTCGTGGAACTTCTCCAGCTCTGGAAGCATCTCCTCGAAGTTTTTCTTCAGGTTTTCCAGCTCATCCTCCTTCTCCTGCAGATAATCCTTGATTTTCGACGGTTCGGCGGCCTGGAAATATGTGACTCCGTTCTTGTTGGTATATGAAACCAAACCCTTCTTTTCGAGCTTGTCCAGAATGATGTAGAGCTTGGAGCGCGAGACGCGCGACTTCTTGGCAATTGGGCCTGTTGAGCTCGAGCCCAATTCGAGCAGGGCCATGTAGGTTTTTATCTCGCCGGGAGTCAGGCCGATTTCCTCGAGTATTCTGACGTCAATATCTGCCATGTTGGCGTTATGGGCGAGGGTAGTATTTAATGATTTGCTTTTTGTGTCCCACCAGGGGGAACACATTCTTTATATACTAGAAAAGCCATAATATTGGCAGGCAAATAGTTTGGGAGGAGACCGAAAACCGACGTGATATGATGCGAGCGGAAGCAGGAAAAAATGGGGGTGGGAGGTATGGAAACTCAACACAGGATAGGATTTACTACTGCATTGATTGGGTTAACTCTGGCTTCTTTTGTAGTGGGAGCTGTTGCAGAGCCTGCGAAAGTGGCAGAGACGCCGGCAAAGCCAGTGGTGGAAGAGCGCGTGGGCAGATACCCCAACTTCACCAACTACGGGGTACAAGGAAACCCTGCTGCTTGGACAGAGATTGGCGAGTGGGGCTACCTTGAGGCGGGAAGACTGGCAGACGGCACGAGAACCTCGGACATTTGGCTGAGCAAGAAGGTCGGCGGCGATGTTATCGCTGTAGGCTCGCTCTCATTCAGCTTGAATGGCGAGATGAGCGGAACCGCAAAGGGACTGAGGCTGGCCTTCCCAGTAACCGACCACATCTCGGTTGGCGGTCAGCTTACCGAGAGCCAGTTCGGCGAGGGGCCCGTGAGCAGGGGTTTCGCGGTCGGCGCAATGGGAGTGGTTGAACGCGATAGAACACTCCTCTTGAGGGGCGGGCTGCAGGACGATGGAACCGTGACAAGGGGGGCGGTCGAAGTCAGGAAGCTCTTCGAGAAGATGAAGATTGAGGCAACCGCCTCTGTTTCGGCTTCGGTTGACCGCGCAGTCGACAAAATGGTGAACAAGGGAGTTGGCGTGCAGCTCAAGAAGGGCAACAACCTTGTTTCGATAGGGAAGGGAGGCCCCGACTGGAAGGACATGAAGCTCCACTACAGGCGCGTGATGGGGAAAACCATCGTAGATTTGCACGTTGCGGGTAGGGGGAACCAAGTGGTAAAGAAGCCCTATAAATCCTGCCAGCCATAACGGAAGGGGAGGAGAAGAAACCAATTGGGATTCGAGCTAGAAAAAGTCAGGGGCCTTACGGAAACCGAGGCAGCCGTGCTCTTGAAAAAGGACGGGCCGAACGAACTCCCCTCCTCGAAGCCGAAAGGCGTTTTGCATATTGCGCTCGAAGTCGTGAAGGAGCCAATGTTCCTCCTTCTTATCGCGGGCGGCAGCTTATACCTCATATTGGGCGTGACGCAGGATGCGCTCCTCCTATTCGCATTCGTTTTCGTGATAATGGGAATCACTTTTTATCAGGAGAGGAAGACGGAGAGGGCATTGGAGGCCCTCCGGGACCTCACGAGTCCGCGCGCGCTGGTGATAAGGGATGGCGAGGAGAGGCGAATTGCCGGAAGGGAGGTTGTCCGGGGCGACATTCTCGTTCTGGCAGAAGGGGACAGGGTGCCTGCAGATGCTGTGCTCCTCTCGTGCACGAATTTTTCAGTCGATGAGTCATTGCTTACTGGAGAATCCGTTCCTGTGCGAAAAAGCAAATGGGACGGGAAAATGGGGATGGGCAGGCCCGGCGGGGACGGCCTTCCTTTCATTTACTCCGGAACTCTCGTTGTGAGCGGAAAAGGGATTGCCAAAGTAAAGGAAACCGGCTTCGCAACGGAGATTGGGAGGATTGGCAAGGAGCTCAAGTCTATTGAGCCCGAGAGAACTCTGCTTCAGAAGGAAACGGGCGTCATAGTGCGAAACTTCGCCATGATTGGGCTTTCGCTCTGCATTCTGATTGTGATTGCCTACGGACTTACCAGGGGGCAATGGGTCGACGGTTTGCTCGTTGGAATAACGATGGCGATGGCAACCCTGCCTGAGGAATTCCCGGTAGTTTTAACGGTATTTCTAGCGCTTGGCGCGTGGCGCATGTCGAAGAAGAACGTGCTGGTCAGCAGGGTGCCAACTCTCGAAACGCTCGGCTCCGCAACTGTTTTATGCGTGGACAAAACGGGAACGCTCACTTTCAACAGTATGAGCGTAGGCGGGATGTCGGCGAACGGCAAGTTCTGGAGCCCGGGAAACGAGGGGCTGGAGGCCAAATTGCCCGAGGATTTCCACGAGGTTCTCGAATTCGGCATACTTGCGAGCCAGCGAGACCCGTTCGACCCGATGGAGAAGTCGCTCAAGGAATTGGGGAACAACGCGCCTTTCAGAACTGAACATCTGCACCATGAGTGGGAGCTCGTGCGCGAGTATAATTTATCTGAAAAGCTTCTTGCCATGTCCCATGTATGGAAATCGCCTGACGGAAAGGATTACATTATTGCCGTGAAGGGCGCTCCGGAAGCGGTTGCGGATTTGTGCCATTTCACCGGGAAGGAGAATGCAAAACTCTCAAAAG
>JAPLWU010000144.1:4667-17333 GCA_026396425.1 Microcaldota archaeon
CACGATTTCGAGTTCGAATTCGTCGGCCTGATTGGCTTCCTCGACCCGGTGCGCCCCTCGGTGCGCGAATCCGTTAGGGAATGCTACGATGCGGGAATACGCGTGATTATGATTACGGGCGATTACCCCGGAACGGCGCGCAACATCGCGCACCAGATTGGGCTCCGGCACGAGGGGGATATAATAACCGGGCCCGAACTGGAAAGCATGAATGACGAGGAGCTTCAAGCGAGGATAAGGACAACAAACATTTTCGCGCGCGTGGTTCCGGAGCAGAAATTGCACATTGTGAATGCCCTCAAGGCGAACGGCGAAATCGTTGCGATGACCGGCGATGGGGTGAATGATGCTCCCGCGCTCAAGTCCGCCAATATCGGGGTGGCCATGGGGAAGAGGGGCACGGACGTTGCGCGGGAATGCTCCTCCATTGTTTTGCTCGATGATGATTTCTCCTCCATCGTTCGCGCTGTGCGCATGGGAAGGAGATTGCTCGACAACATAAAGAAGGCAATGGCCTACATAGTGGCAGTGCACATGCCCATAGTCGGCCTTTCCCTCATTCCGGTTATTCTAAACTGGCCCCTTGCGCTCCTCCCAATCCACGTAGTTTTCCTTGAACTGATAATCGACCCGGCCTGCTCCATAGTCTTCGAGGCCGAAGGGGAAGAGGCGGACGTGATGAGGAGGAAGCCCCGCAACCCCAAGAAGCCCCTATTCGACGGGAAAACGATTGGCATAAGCGTGCTGCAGGGGCTGAGCGTGCTCATTATTGCCCTTGTGATATACGGAATTTCGCTTAGCCAGAGCGGGAGTGACACCCAGGCCCGCGCGCTCGCCTTCACGACCGTGGTTATTGCCAATCTCGCCCTCATTCTCACCAACCTCTCGTGGTCCAAGAGCATATTCGGAACCCTGCGCTCGCCCAACCGCGCGCTCTGGTGGATTATTGCGGGCGCGGTTGCCGTTCTCTCACTCGTTCTTTCGGTTCCATTCCTGCGCGAGCTCTTCCACTTCGCGCCCCTGCACGCCGATGATTTGGCTCTTTGCCTTCTTGCCGGGCTTCTCAGCGTCGCCTGGTTCGAAATTCTCAAGATGATGAACGCGAAAAGAAAAAGGCGCGAGGGCGCAGTTAGCCCCTAATCCGAAAAAATAGGGTTTTATATTTTTCATCCGAATCATCCTGCATGCGCCTTTTCATCATCAGGCACGGCGAGACGATATTCAACGAGCAGGACAGGATTCAGGGGAACATCGAGAGCCCATTCTCAGAGAATGGCAGGAAGCAGGTTGAACTGCTCGCCAAAGCGCTTGCAAACCTGAAGCTTGATGCCGTTTACAGCTCTAAGAGAGGCAGGGCGCTAAAGACCGCGCAGGCAATCGCGGGCAGGCACAACCTCCCAGTTTCGAGCGACGATGCCATAAACGAGAGGTATTACGGGATTTACGAGGGAAGGCCCGTGGGGGACATGAAAGTCGAGCACTCGGAATTCTTCGCCCGCGAGCCGCCCCTGGATTTGGATGCCAAGCCCGAAGGCGGGGAGAGCATCAACGAGGTTGCCGCGCGTGCCCTCCCGTTCGTTGACAAGATTGCGGCTGAAGGGCACGGCACATGCATCTTGGTCGCCCACGGCATCGTGAACAAGATAATTCTGGCGCATCTGATTGACGGCGACATCTCGCAGTCCTACAAATACCGCCAATTCAACGCGTGCATCAACGAGTTGGAGCTGGATTCGAAAGGGAAAGGCAAAACCAAAGTGCGCGTAATCCGCCTGAACGATACTTCGCACCTCTCGGACGGCAACTTTAAATAGAAGAAATGCAACAATATTGCATCAATGAATAATATTGGTTTGGAGGGGTGTGCATGAAACTCGATTTGGGTCTAGCTTTGCTTGCGATTGTTTGTTTGTCTTTTTCCGCATGGGCGGACATTCCCTATACTTGCCCTGCGAATGGAACATACGGGGCAATGGAATACCAGTATAACGGACTCGCCCCTGTGAATGTCAATCTGCACGAAGGCGAGTATACCGAAATTTACCCGCCATCGCCAGGCGTTTACGCAAGGGTGCTCATGGGCAATATGCATTGGAACGTGAACAATTATGATGAATGGGCGAACCTCGTTATTTCAGGCTATGGCATCAACCCGCAGGTAAGCACCTACGTGAATGATTACGCTGACAGGCAAACTGAGGACAGGATGACTACTCCCTCCGGAAACGGGAATAACTACGAAAATTACGAAATAAAGCCGGTTTTTGCTGGCGGCGCGCATACACAATCCGGACCCGTCGATATAAATTCCAACGAGATTATTGATTTCTACCCTCACGGAAGGGAGATTTCCGGAGACCAGTTCCCGCCACTTGCAACTGCCACTTTGAGGGACCCGAGTGCAAGCGGCCAATACACGGAGGAGCAGAGCGTATGGCTTTACGCAGGAACGGTATATGACGGAACTGCGAAAGAAGTCGTGGCCAATGCTCCCGAGCTCGCCTACAAGATTGACTTCACGCATGACGATTACGGGATTCCCTACTCAACCTGCAGCAACTATGGCTCGCCATCATGCGCCGATACGGACCTGACTGCCAGGCACAGGGTTCCCATAAAGTTCCTCGGTGAGGACTGGATAATAAGCGGCATGGGCTTTCCTGAAGGGTCGGGCCCGGATTCATTCGACTCATGGACTCCGGATGAGACGAGTCTGGCATATGCCGGCTCCTCTTTCCTGCAAATTGCAAAGGAGAGCGCATACGGCGTTGTCCACGTTGGCGAGAACATAACCGCTGGCGCCTACTCCGTAAAGCTTTCCGACATATCGATGGATGAATCACACGTGGCACTTGTCGAGATATACGACTCGACCGGAGCCATGCTGGATGAAAAGCAGATATCGCCCAACAGCACGCTAATTTGGATTGGGCCTGACGCGACACACCTGCGCATACATATCTACCAGACGCAACCCGGCTACACCCTGCAGAGCAAGTGGGCCGAGATGGCCGTATACACGAATGAACTAACCCTCACCCACAACGCAAGAGTCGATAACGGTGACAACAAGTACTGGAAGAGCTACCTCTACTGGTCCAAGAACCCGGCAAATAACTACGTTCCCACATTGAAGACAGTAATTCTGGCAAGGGATTATGACGGAGCGCTGCAGCTGAGGAAAGGCGAAATGCTCGGTATAATCGGCAATCCTGAAAATTTCGGCGTGACGTTCGGAGGGCTCGACTTGAACGAGAGCGACTACGACACCCTGTCAATGTCGATAGTCACGACTGCAATATCCTACAGCCCGACGAATGATGTGACTTGCATGGATGCGGTGCCGCTTCAGCCGCCGGCGAGCTTACTGTACGTGAGGTCGCAGATGGCTTCGCCCTTCTTCATTGGAATGACTGGCATTTCAACCGACCACTTCTACCTGGACCTTAACAACATAGGCTTCTCGGCGGTTAAAGGAGTCAATGCGACCAACCTCTACTACAAGCAGAGCGGCATAAGCTGCTACTTCAACGTCTCGATGACTTCCGGAAGCATCCTGGCAATCTATGAGCTCGGGGATGCCGAATTGCCGAGCCTAGTCCTGAGTAACGTGAAGACGAACACCTCGCACAAGGGCCAATTGACCATCACTCTCAGCGAGATGGCGTCGGGCATCAACGCCACTGCGCTGGATAGGCTCTACTTTGACTTGTCCAACCAGACGGCTGGAGTTTGGCAGTTCAACGGCTCCGCAAACGACAACAGGGCAAGGTATCTCGCCGCAAGCTCCGGTACCAGCGCTTCATCGGGACCAGCCCAGTACAGCACGTCGGCCTTCTTCGTCGACCCGGCATTCATCACAGAGCGCGGCTCTGTTTTCAAGAGCATGACCACGAGCCAGGCAACGGTTAAGGTCGCGAAGAGAATAGGCGAGGCCAAATATTACCTCCACGGCGCCAACGAGCCCTATGACTCGCAGGTGGTCGACTTAACAATGACCGACGGAGAGATAATCGGCTTTTCCTGGGGCCACCTGAAGCTGAAAGACGTTGTCTGCGAAGCTCCGCAGCCCAAAAACGTCGGCATGAAATACTGCGAGGCGGTGAAAGGGGCCTACGGCGTGAGCTACAACACGTTGTTAGGCAACCTTGAGTACAGCCCCGCGCTCGACTTTAACGGCGACGGGAAAATCAACCTCAGCGACTTCGCGGCATTCGGGCAGCACTACGGCAGCGCGAAGGCAGGCAACCTCAACGAGAGGGTCTGGTGCTACAACGTAATCCAGAGCATGGCAAACTCCGAGTAAACTCTTCTTTTTTTCGTTTTTCATCGAATCCCCAGCCTTCGGCACGGGGGTGTGTGGTGAAGCACAACGCCCACCGCGAGGCAGACCTTCACCAAAAGATTAAAATAATGTTTTCGCATAATACAATATCTTGTTATGGGCATCGGATGGGGTGGTTGAATGAAAACATCGGTAACGGTCAGAGACAAGACGTATACTCTAGGATTTTACAACTCGCGTCAGGGACTTGCGCATCGATACCCCCACGAGGAGGCAATAATGCTCATGGCCCGCAAAGGGCACCTTGGGGAAGAACGTGCGGCAAAGGGAAGGCGTGCGCTTTATGTCTCGGAGATATTGGAGATAACCCAGGGCAGTTTCAAAGGAAAGAAGCTCGACCCGGAGTTTGTCAATTTTTTTGTTGGTCAATCACCGCTCGCGTCTGGTATCCTCGTCCTCTACAGCTCCGAATGCCAGCAGATATTCGACGTTTCGTGCCAGACGACAACGAATGGCTCCACGGTCCTGAAAGGAGTCATACCCACCCCCCAGGAAATGGAGGGAAAGCGCGATTTCGGGAGGATTCTCTCGCAGAACTTGGTTTTGGCCATGGATTCCTTCAGGGCAGTCAGACTCGATTCGGGCAACGTTTTTGTCATAACGCCTGTCTTCGATGAAAATTCGAAAAGCGCGATTTTTGCGCTCCCGAAGATTCATGCTGGCTGGGCCCAGCTTCTTAATTTCGGTCAACGCTCACGCTTCCAGATCAGCGAGACCGACCAGAACAGACGCACCCTGAGGCTTAATCGCCCGGTTTCGTTCTTCTATAATAAAGGCGAGCATATAGGGGAAGGCAGATATGTGGGCGTGGTTTCCGTTAGCATGGTTAGGGGTTTCTGTTCCTTTTGTCCTGGTGAAGAACCAGCGGAAGGTTTGGCTGCCGTACAGGAGATAAACGTCAACTTGCGTCCGGTGAAGCACGATTTGGTCATACCGACCTTGGCAGTAACTCCCTGAAGGCTTATGGAGGGGGGCCCGCTAGAGGTGATATACGCTTCCGGGCGCCAGCGGGATGCAAAGGGATAAAAAGACTAGATGAGTCAATAGATATGTAAAATTGAAAGCGAAAGCCTGAAGGTAAGCCATTTCTGCTTCTTTCTTCTTTTCGCAAAAAGAGGTCGAGAGAAAATGGAGAATTTTGCGAGTTTGAACCTCAAGCCCGAGGTATTGAAGGCGCTTGGGGAGATGGGAATAGTCCAGCCCACGCCAATCCAGAAGGAGGCGCTGCCACTGGTGCTCAGCGGCGAGGATGTCATCGGGCAGGCGCAGACCGGCACGGGGAAAACAGCGGTTTTCGGAATTCACCTGGTCGAATCAATCAATCCCAGTTCCAAAGTCACCCAGGCATTGATACTTTCTCCGACCCGCGAGCTGGCAGTCCAGATAAGCGAGGAGATTAAGAGAATCGGCAAATACATGCGCGGGCGCATTCTGCCGGTTTACGGCGGGACCAGCATCAACAATCAAATAGACGAGCTGGAGCGCGGAGTCCAGATAGTCGTGGGAACTCCGGGAAGGATATTGGATCATCTCGAACGAGGGACTTTGAAGCTTGGCAACGTCTCATGCGTGGTGATAGACGAGGCCGACCGCATGCTCGACATGGGTTTCATAGACGACGTGCGCGAGATACTGTCGCACGTTCCCAAGGAAAGGCAGACAATGCTCTTTTCCGCAACCATACCCGAGGAGATTCTCGCGCTTTCCGAGGACTACCAGAAGCACCCGCACTACGTTTGCGTAAGCAAGGATGAAATTACAATCACGCACATAAAGCATACCTTCTGCCAGGTGGACTTCAGGGACAGGTACAGGGCTCTGTTCGCCTACCTCAAGCATGCCAACCCCACGCACACAATCATCTTCTGCAGGACCAAGTTCATCGTTGAAAGGCTGGCCAACGATTTGGTCAGGGGCGGGCTCCGCGCAGAGCCCCTTCACGGCGGGCTCACGCAGAGGAAGCGCGACTTCGTGATGCAGAAATTCAAGAGGGGGGTCATAAACTTCATGGTCGCCACGGATTTGGCCGCGCGAGGCCTCGATGTGAAGCATATCTCGCACGTGATAAACTTCAACCTTCCGGAAGAGGCTTTGACTTACACACACAGGGTTGGCAGGACCGGCAGAGTCGGGCGCGAAGGGACGGCTGGCGGGACGGCTTTTTCCATAGTCGCGAATGACGAGCTCGGGCTTCTTGGCAACATAGAGCGCGAATGCGGAATCACGATGGTAGAGGAGAAGATGAACTTCGCCTCGCGCCCCCGCTTTGACGGCCCGCCGAGCATGCACTTCGGCGCCTCTCGCGAGCATGCGAGGGAGCACAAGAGCGAGAGGCACGATGCAAAGCCCTCGCACCGTTTCGGGCACAGGCAATCTTCTTCCCGCAACCAGCGAAGCTCAGGCCGCCGCGAGCACTCCGGGCGCAGGTTCGAATCCAGCTCATCGGAAGATACGCCCCATTTCGGCGGAAAACGCTGATTATCGCGTCTTACGAGTAAACCGACTCCAAACCGGAAAAGGATAAAAGGCTATTTTCGCTAAGGGAATACCTGGTGGGGTTATGTTTGGTTTCAGAAGAGTAAAGCTCATTTATCTGATAATCATCCAGATTGTTCTTGAGGTAATTTTGCAGATACTTACCCATCTCCCATCAGACGAAGCTATACTCTCCAGCGAGTCCCTAGTCTCCTTTCTTTACCTTCTTGTGATTTCGCTCATGACTCTTCTTTTAGCCGCTTTGCTGTTGAACGTGGCCCGCATTGCCGTCCATTTGTATGACGCAAAGAAACCCTTATACTGGAAACTGCTTTGGTGTTCAGCGATCCTGATCGGACTTATATTCGACGTCGTATCCCCGTTCAAGTTTTCCATGTTCAACGGCACACTGCTGGTTTTTGTCCTGTTCTACCTTTTGCACGTAAGGAGAAAAGGCAAAAAAAGCCGATTGACGCGAAACCACTCCAAATCCGAGGACGAGCCGCCCCGCTTCGGGGGAAAACGCTAGCTACAAAATCCCTATTTTTCCGTTTTTTCCGTCTATCTTTACTGTTTGCCCTTCCCTAATCGCGGCCATGTTCTTTGCTTGAACTACGCATGGGAGGCCCATCTCGCGCGCGATTATCGCGGAGTGCGAGAGCACGCCTCCGCTCTCGCTTATCATCCCTTTCGCGCCTTTGAAGAGTATTGTCAGATTCGGCGAGAACGTCTTTGAAACTATTATTTTGCCTTTCGCATCCTTCGAGTAGTCCTCATCGGAGTCGATGAAAACCGCCGGGCCTGTCGCTTCCGCTTGGCTGCCTGCCGGAACGCCTTGGAGTTCCGTGCCTGCCGTTCCGAGCCGAGCCCATGAGCCTGAGCTGAAAACCATCTCCGCGGGCAAGCTCAGGGTTAGGCAGGAATCAAAATTCTTTTTGCGCTCCGATGCGATTTTGGCCCATTTTGCCGGCTCCTCCATTGCTTGCGCGAGCTCACCCACTCTGAGATGAAACACCAGCTCTCCGAGCCCTGCCTTATTCCCAACCTCAAGAAAAGCTTCCCTCATCGCGCACATATAGCGGGAGCAGAGGAATTTCGCGTTTTCCCTCCAGCGCGCGTACATGTTGCCCGGCGCCGGCTGCGCCGCGAGCCTTAGGGATGACGGGTTTTCCCGGAGGCGGGGGATTGAAATGTCATAGGGGGCTTCGGAGTGGAAGCCGAACTCTCTTATTGCCCTCTCCTCGTCCTTTCCCGAATATTCGTAGAGCTTTTCTGCCTCGCACTCCTGCCAAACCGATTGGTCTGCCATTCTAACGCCGAATGCCGCCGCAAGCGAGGAAACGAACGAAAACTCCATCGCTCTCAGTGCGCCTCCCATCGAACTTTTTGCCGCCCCGGGCGCGTTTTCCGCGGCTTCATCCGCGTCTTCGCATAATCTGATGCTTATTTTCCTGAACTCCGAGAACTCGCGCGCCTTCTCGTTCACGTAAATCGGCAGGAGCGAAATATCCAGCGAATGGGCGAAAATTTCGAAAGGCGAGTTGATTATGAGGAGGGCGCTTGCAAGCGACGCCGGGTTTTCTTCAATTATTTCTCCGCCTTTCAGCGCGAAGCGCTTCTCAGGGCCGGGTCTGCGCATGAACCTCTTTTCCACGTTTTTGCAGAAGTACATCCTTCCCCCGATGAAATTGAGGTGCCTTGCCGTTTCTGGCGGATGGCCGATTCCCGTCTTCGCGTAGAGCGACCAGAGGGGCCCATCTCTCCCGAACAGCAGTTCGAAGAACTCGCGCGAGCATTCTTTTGAAACCGGCAGAAGGTCGGAATTCTCGTTTCTCGCCAGAACGAGCGGCTCGTTCGAAAAAATGCCGTTTGCCTTGATGGCGCCCGCAAGGTCCGGCTCAACTCCCTTCCATATTCCTGATTCTCCCATTGGATACGCCCTCACTCGAGCTGTTCAAATGCGCTGTCCGAAATTAAAACGACTCCCGCATCTTCGCACGCCCCGCTAGCCCTGAAATTCACCCTTCCCCTGTCCGGCACCTGCTCATGCGGGACTGGGATTGGACAGAAGACGCGCTTCATGGCGCCCCCCTCCTCTACTGAACATGAAAACGAAGCCTCGTACGACTCGGTGAAGCTTCCCACCGTAATTACGCACTTTCCTCCTGATTTGGGCGTGAACCAAAGCTTTGAGGCCTCCTCAGGAATCGAAACCGGCGCAGCTTCCTTTGCCAAATAATCCTGCGTCATTGAAGACCAGGGCTCCTGGCTCGCCTCCTCGTATTGCTCGTAGTGCTGAACGCCTATTTTTTGCATATCTACTGCCATAAACGCCGAGGCGCCCGTCGCCAGCGCTATGAATATCGCAGTTAAGATTAGCGATGCCGCCATTGAGCGCTGTTTCGCCTTTTCTGAGAGGCGGTAATCGGCGAATATTGAAATGAACTTCACCGCCAGGAAAAGAACTCCTGCAAGCAATGCGGAAATGGCGGCGCTCTGCAAATCCAGCGGATAAACCATTATAACCGAGGCGAGCATGCAGGCGATTGCAATCATTGCCGTTCCTGATGCGGAGAGGATGATTTTTGCGAGTTCGTAAGCGCTCTTTCCCAAATATTTATGCATGGTAACGCCTTTCAGCGCTCCGAACACCACAAGCGAAACCAGCGCGTTTGAGAGAAAGGCGCTGAGCGAGAGCGTAAGGAAGTAGATGACCGGCGGGACTATCACCACCGGGAAAGCCATCGGGGCAAGGCAGAGAAGGAAGAGCAGGATTCTTTTCATTTTTCCACCAACTCCAGCAGATTGTTGAAAGCCCTATCCGCATCCGTATTTCCGGCTCCGCACGTATTAGCGAAAACGTATTCTCCTCCCCTGCCCGCTTCCAGGGAGCTATACTCGAATCCTTTTCTCCCGCAGGCCTCGGGGTAAATGCCATCATCCTGGTATTGGAAGAATGCACCGAGCGCGCTTTCAAGCTCCTTTGGCCCGACTTCGCGCACGCTCGCGGCCGCAAGCGGGCCATTCCAGCCGCTGAACTCCTCGTAAACCACCGTGCCATCCCCGAAAATGTGGAAATCGACCAGCGGGTTTTGGCCGGATTTCTTGTAAACGAGCTGTATGAAGAGAATATCCTGCCGCTCCGAGTTGCCGAACAGGGCTTCGGAACGCGACATCACCTCGCTGACGAAATCGCTTGCCTCCGCCTCGCTTACCGCGTGCCATACCGTTCCATTCGCATCGTGGTAGAACAGGTGGTAGACCGCGCACTGCTCGCAGCCAGGGTAGTTGCTCCCCTCGATGTTATTTTTAACATACTCCAGTTCCATTTTTGCGGACTCGGGCGACGCCCTCGCAACCCTTATTTTCGGCGCGTTGCTGATGCTGCCGGTTATCTCCTTGTTGAGCACCAGGCCTCCTTCCGTCACCATGTATTCGGAAAAGATAACCCCTTCCGCTCCGCTGTCTTGCAGAACAATCTCGTAATAAGCGCCTTTCGTCTCCTGCGGTGGCGGGTTCGGGCATCCCGCGAAAACCAAAAACAAGGCCAGCAGGAGTAACAACGGCAATCTTCGCATGATTTGTTATCTGCGCTGGCTAATTAAAACATATCGCAGTTGTTCGGCCGGCACTGACACCTGCCTCGTCATCACTTAGGCGGGAAAAACTGATTCACGTAGGCACAATTCCATATTTTGTAACGAGTTTTTGCCATTCTTCGTATTCGCCACTATCCAAATAACCGGCCTTTGTTGATGCGGTCCAAATAAGCTCCTCTAGTCTTTTTGCATCGTTATACTCTCTCGATACACTAGCAAAAGATTCTCCATCATTTATTACTATCCTAGTTGGGTCAGAGCGTAGATAACCAATCTCACGATATTGCCCCATGTTATCTGTGATTATAGACGGGTTGGTAGTCTCTATGAAACAATATCCCATATTAGAAAGACTGTATTGTTCCGGGCACTTTATCCCAACCGCCATATGGTTCTCTCTTTCATAACTAAACAAAACGGCACCGTAACCAAATTCACGCAAAAGGAAGGCGAGTAGTCTGGACTTTTCTTCACAGACTCCTTTATTGTCAAAAAGTACCTCGTAGGGATATCTGTTCTCAAGATTGTCGGTATCAGCAGCAACTTTATCGTAGGGGATGTTCTGCACCAAACTTATTGCTATTCTAGCTTGGTCATCCTTATTTTCAGTCCTGCTTTCTATAGCATCGACTAACAAAAGAAGTTCATCTCTCTGGTGGTCCTCATTCAAGAACCTCAGCTGTAATTCAGAGTCCGATGGACAAACACCGCCAGTACAATAATACGTTCGGGGAAGCCCAGCAAGATAGTCATCCAAACCTTCGTACACGAAAATTTTAATTACGTGATTTGAGCCATCTAGAGTATATCTAAAACCTCGTTCTATCGCGCCGGTTCTTAATGATGAATTACACTCATCGTCGACAACATTATAGTTTTCCGGACACCCGCAAACACTTGCTTTCGGAACGAGTGTCCCATTCTGGCAATATAGCGGTTTTTTGGTACTGCAGGAACCGTAGAGGGTATAATCCCCGCAATACCTAATTTGGATACACTCATTATCCTTAAAGTAGTATCCGTCGGGGCAGCCACATTTTTTGGGATTTTTGATAAGATTGCCGTCAATGCACTCGAAAGGCTCTGTTATTGAGCATTGTCCCTCTTTGGTTGAATCTGCACACAGCCTCTGCGTGCATTCTCAGTCTGCATCGCAAATAAAGCCTGCCGGACATCCGCAAACCTGGCATAGCGATATGACTGTTCCATTTTTACAGTATAGCGGCTTTGTATCCGAACAGGTAAGGTGTCCTATCCTGCTACAATTCAGGTATGCGTTTCCGGGAAAAACCGCAGCTGGCTCCTCTTGATTAGAATTCCATAAATAAAGAAAAACGAGCGATTCCGTTATCACAAATATAACAAAAAATATTGCTTTCAGTTTACTATCCCCTTCCTTATGCTCTATCCCCCCGACTTTGTCATCGTAGTAAGGCGTTTTTACGTCGTCATGGTGTTCTGTCTTCGTGTATCCACTAACAGAACTAGATTTCCCTGAAAGTCGGTCTAAAGCTCTTTTGTAATTTTCTGTTTCTTGTTTCTTTTTCTCAATCAGCATTTCGGCATATGCGGGGCATGGATGCCCTTCCGTATTCCTCCTTGCTTCTATGTCATCCAACGAGTTGCTTTCAAAATTCATCATTCTCGGGCGTATTGCCATCAGATGTTCTTCGCAATAATAGCCACTACAATAAGGGCAGTTCTCCAACTCTCTTTTCTTCCTGCACAGGTGGTAATTGCAGCGGCTTTTGTCCACCTTCCTCGACTTTTCTTTAGTTGGTTTGGGTTCTTCTCTACCAGCGTATGTATGAACAACTCCAGAAGGAGGCGTCCATGATGCCACTTTTACTGTGTCTAAAAAGCGTCTCTTCTTTTCATTTATGAGGTAATCGTCAAACTTGCTTGACAACGAGTCACCTAAAACCATTTTCTAAATCTCCACCCTCTTCCCCTTCTCCACTTCAAGATGTTTTGGGAAGAGCTCGGCGCCGTGCGTGTGGACCGGAATGAGCTTTTTCGCCCCAATCTCGCCTATCATTTCGAATATTTCCTCCTTGGCCGCATGGCCGCTCGCATGGAGCTGGCAGTGCCTCATCCCGAACTTTTCCAGCCAGTTGTGCAGAACCTCATCCTGCAGCTGGGACATTGGGTCCTCCTCGAACGGCTCGCTCATCGAGTGGATGCAGACGCCTCCGGGCTCGGGCTTAACGTCTATCAGCTCCTGCAGCTGGTTGAAGTCGAGCTCCC
>JAPLWU010000144.1:17341-17855 GCA_026396425.1 Microcaldota archaeon
CCAGCAGGGGCTTCTCCCACTTCTTGTAGCACTTCATCTCCCTGGCGTAGATTTCAATGGACTTGTCCTTCAGCGGGTCCGGGAGCGCGAGCTTCTCATCCGTTTTGAGCGCGAGGAGCAGGTGCGCGGTTTTGAGGCTTATGACGAGCTTCTTTCCTGTTTTTCTGGCAATTTCGTGGAAAGTCCTGAACCTGTCCAAATCCTTGGGATACCTCATGGCCAGAACGAGTTTTCCGCAGGCGCCGCACTCCTTCTCGCTTTCCGAATGCACGAACGGCTCGGTGTGGTTCTTCCTCGATTCCGAATTCGAGACGCGCGTGCCCTCCATTATGAGCGCCTCAGGGCCTGCCTCGACTGCCTTTTTCAGGAACTCCCCGGTCATTTCCGGCCTTTTCCCGTGCCTCCTCATGTCGCCCGTGTAGACAACTACTCCTCCTCCGGTTTCGATTATGAACCCGTATGCTCCCGGCACGGAATGGTCCACGTGTACTGGCGTGACTTCCACGTTGTCGAC
>JAPLWU010000128.1 GCA_026396425.1 Microcaldota archaeon
AGAAGGAGGAACGTCGGGCCTTGGCGGTCAAGACGAGGAGAAAATGATGCTCAAGCTGGTTATACCCAAGGGGAGTCTCGAGGCGACCACCCTCGACATTCTCGATGATGCCGATCTTACGGTGCGCAGGAGCGGAGATCGCGAATACCACGCCCAGATAGAGGATCCGCGCATCGAGCAGGTGCGTATACTGCGTCCACAGGAAATACCGAAGTATGTCGAGGACGGATTCTTCGATATGGGCATAACCGGTTACGATTGGATACGGGAGTCCGGGGCGGATGTGGTCGAGTTGGCCGATCTGCCCTATACCAAGACGGCCGTAGGAACCATCGTCCGCCTGGTCCTCGCCGTCGCCGGCACCTGCCCCTACACTCGCCCCGAAGAACTGCCCGATGGACTACGCGTTTCGACTGAGTATCCCAACATTGTAAGGGAGTACTTCGAGAAGTTGGGAAAGAATGCCGACGAACTAATCAACTCGTGCGATTTCGACTTGGAGGGCTCGCTGATTGGGTATAACGTGATGCGGTTCGCGTGCAAGAAGGAAACTGGAACGAGGATGAAATTCTCCGCGCTTACTCCGGACGAATTGGTCGAGGCCTACGAGCAAAGGGGCGAGCTTGATTTCGGGAACGTCGAGGCCGCCGAAGCCCGCCACGTCCTGGACTGGTTTTACGGAATCAACCTCAGCAGGGCGCTCATGCAGGCCATAAGGAAGAAGGGCGAGAAGCGCGTGATGAGCATCGGCCGGGTTCAGGGCCCTGCGCTCAGCATACTGAGCAGGAGGGAGAGGGAGATCGCCAACTTCAAGCCCGTCCCGTATTGGGAAGTTTCCGTCAAGTGCAAGAAAGTGAAATTCCTGAATACGAGAGGAAGGTTTGAAAATGAAAAGGAGGCAAGAGAGGCCGAGCGAAGGACGAAAATTGAAGGATTCGTTTCGAAAGTTGAGAGAACCGAGTTCCCGCAGAGGCCCGAGCCCCCATTCGATTTGACGAGTCTGCAGGCAGAAGCCTACCGCTGCCTCGGAATCCCTCCGAGCAGGACGCTCCAGATTGCGCAGTCGCTATACGAGGCCTCACTGATAAGCTACCCGCGCACAGCATCGCAGAAATTGCCGGGGAAGCTGGGGCTTCCGAATATAATCGCGAAGCTCGGACGGAATGAAAAATACGCCGAACTTGCGCAAAAACTCATCGACGCCAAGCGGTTTACTCCGAGGGAGGGGAGCAAGATAGACCCGGCGCATCCGGCAATCCACCCGACCGGCGTAATTGCGCGGGGGCTGGAGAAAACTACCGAGAGAGTTTACGATTTGATTGCGCGAAGATTTCTTGCTTGTTTTGCCGAGGATGCGAGAAGGGAGAGGATGAAGGTCGAGCTGGCTTTGGGCGAGGAAAATTACGCCGCATCCGGAATACGGACGATGGCAAGGGGCTGGTTCGATTTTTACGGCCCGTACGTGCGGGTTGAGGAGAAGGAACTGCCCGCTTTCGAGGAAAAGGAGAAGGTTAAGGCGGGCAAGCCCGAGGTCGAGAGGAAGGAAACGCAGCCGCCGAGGAGGTACACGCAGGCGAGCATAATCGAGGAGCTGGAAAGCCGCGGCCTGGGCACAAAGGCGACGCGCTCGGTGATAATCGACA
>JAPLWU010000133.1 GCA_026396425.1 Microcaldota archaeon
CAACTCGCTGATATCCGAGGGGAAGAGGATGGGCGCGAAAATATCCGACGAGGCGGCCGAATACGAGAAGGTGAGCGAGGAGGCGTCGCTCAAGCGCATCGAGGACTTGTGCCTGCGCGGCTCCTACAACGAGGCCAACAACAGGCTCGACAAGGCCCAGACCACCTACGAATCGGCGAGGAAGGCGCTCCTCGAGAAGATAGACGTCTCGAAGAACATCAACGCCAGGATTTCGGACATATCCGGCCTGTACTCCGAGGCAAAGGAGCTGGTTGAAAGCGCCCAGAAGCTCAACGTCGACGTATCGTTCGAGCAGAGGGAGATGCGCTCGCTGAACGTTGAGGATTTGAGGAAGCGCGCGCTCGAGAAGCCCGGAGCCGAAACGGACGCGCTCATCCAGAAGGGCGAGGAGGCGCTCGCGAAGACGAAGAAATCGCTCGAGCAGAAGCTCTCGCTCTACAAGGCGCTCTCGGAAAAGCGCGATGAGCTGGCAAAGAGCGTCGATGAGATAAAGGCGCTGGTCAGCAAGGCGGTGGCGCTGAACGTTGACGTGAGCGCCGAGCACGAGAAGTTCTTCACCATAAAAATGGACAAGGTTGACCGCATGCTCTCGAAATTCGAGGACTTCACGGGGCTCCAGAACGCCATGAACGAGTATATGAAGACCGCGGACTTCTGCTCTTCGAGCCTGAGGGAGAAGCTCGACGTCGTCGATGGCGGGGCGGGAACGTGGGGCGGCATGATAGACCAGAAGCTCAACAGGGGGGACAAGGTGAGCTCCTCATCGCTCGTTGAAATACCGGAGAGGTGGAGGAAGTGGTCATTGGATAGGTACGTTTCCGAGCACAAGGAGGACTATTTCGTCCTGCAGGATGGCGTTCTCGTCAGGCTCATGAGGAGCGACGCGAAGAAGGAGTGCGAGGGGGTCATTTCCTCGGTTTCGAAATCCGGCAAGATTTCCGCGTGCATCGTGATGAATCCGGACGGGATGACGGTATCTTCGAACCTGCCAAAGGACGCCGATGCCGGGAGGACCGCCAAAGCGCTCGCATCCGCGATTTCCGAGCTCTCGAGGTTCGCGAAGTGCGGGAGAATCTCGCAGGTGGCGGTGAAGACCTCCGGCTCGATGTCGCTTGTGCTTGCCACTGACGAATACGGGTATCTGGTGTGCGTCTCGAGGCCGACCGAGGACGCTTCCTTCCTTTCGATAATCGCCTCGCCTGCGGCGGAGAAAATCGCATCCATTCTCGCGCCGAAGGAGATTTAGATTTAGAGGAGATTTGAATTCGGGAGATTTGCGGGGAGTGGGGCGGCCGCACGGCGGGAGGAGGGCCGGCGAATAAGAAAGGCTTTTAACCTTCGAGCGAAATGCTTATTTTGGTCACATAACCACGCCCTACGGGGTTGGCATGTGATTCATGTTTATTTTGGTCACATAACCACGCCCTACGGGGTTGGCATGTGATTCATGTGGAAAAAAACCGCGCCGAGGGCGTGGATATGTGGTGATTTTCATGAAAGTTGCGATAAATGGATTTGGAAGAATCGGGAGATGCGTGCTGAGAAGCGCGGTCGAGAACGGAAGTTTCGGAAAGGGATTCGAAGTCGTGGCAATCAACGACATTACCGACACGAAGACGCTGGCGCACCTGCTCAAGTACGATTCCGTACATGGGGTTTTCGACGCCGGGGTATCTGCCGGCGAGGGGAAAATCTCGGTGGGCGGGACGGAAATTGCGGTTATCGCGGAAAAGGACCCGGCAAAACTCCCATGGAAGAGCCTCGGAGCGGAAGTCGTCATCGAATCGACGGGATTTTTCACCGACCGCGAGGGGGCATCGAAGCACCTCGCCGCCGGCGCGCGCAAGGTCATAATCTCCGCTCCGGCAAAGGGGCCCGACGTCACGCTCGTGCTCGGGGTGAATGAGAACGCATACGAACCCGCGAAGCACAACATCATTTCTAATGCCTCGTGCACCACCAACTGCCTCGCGCCGGTTGCGAAAGTGCTCAACGACAGCTTCAAAATAAACAAGGGCTTCATGACCACGATTCACGCGTACACCGGGGACCAGAGGCTGCTCGACGCGCCCCACAAGGACTTGAGGAGGGCGAGGTCGGCCGCGCAGTCGATTGTTCCGACGAGCACCGGGGCCGCGAAGGCAATCGGCGAGGTAATCCCAGAGCTGAAGGGGAAATTTGACGGTCTCGCAGTCCGCGTTCCGACTCCGGACGGCTCCCTGAATGATTTGACGTGCGAATTGGGAAAAGAGGTTTCGAAAGACGAGGTCAATGCGGCGATGAAGAATGCCGCAGCCGGGCCCATGAAGGGAATCCTCCAGTACACGGAGGACCCGATTGTTTCGGTGGACGTGATAGGCAACCCGCACTCGGCCATATTCGATTCGGGCCTTACCTACGTGATAGGCGAGAGGGGCAAATTCGTGAAAACGCTTTCATGGTACGACAACGAGTGGGGCTACTCGTGCAGGCTGGTCGACCTCGTGAAGTTCATCGGCAAGAAAGGCTGAAGATTTTTTTCTTTTTTCTATTGCCGGGAAAGGGCAGCAAGGGCGATTCTTTCGAGAACGAGCTCTTCGAGGGGGTAGAGTTCAAGCTCTCTTTTCCCTATCCCGAAAAGCTGCGCGAGTTTCCCCGCGTTCCCTCCCTTCCATTTTTCGGTTTTCCCCAGCTTTTTCGCAAGGGAATCCGCTTTCCCGCCCAAAACGACCAGCAGGAATCTCTTCGGGCTTTTGGCCCCGACCCTGCCCAACGCCTCGTCGATTTTCCGCGTCCCCGCGGCCTTGAGGAGCATTTCGGTTTCGAGGGTGCGGGCGTAGTTTTGTTTTTTCGCGAAGGCATCCTCCGCAAGCTTGAGCGCGAGCTTCAGGTGGTTTTCGCCAGCGATTGAGTCCGGGTCGAAGAGCTGAACCGACGCGCCATTCGTATTCTTCGCCATTTTCCTCGCCCCCTCGAGAGCGTCTTCCACGGTCGCCGAGCTGCCGATTACGAGCGCAATGCCAAGCGTTTCGGGGCGTTTGCTTACCATAATTTATTATAAATGACGTCACATATTAAAAACATTAAAATCCAGGCATAAAGCAGGATATTTCTAGGAGGTTTTTGGATGGAAGAGTACCATGGTAGGAAGCTCAGGAAATCAAGCGGCTCCGGCGGAAGGGTAAAGCCCAGCTCAGACTCGAAGAGGAGGGCGTACGGGGGCCATTTCACCGCCACGAAAGTCGGCGAAAACGACCTGCGCGAGATTAGGCGGGCGCGCGGCGGCAAAAGACTCGTGACGCTTAAGAAGGCAGCTTTTGTC
>JAPLWU010000073.1 GCA_026396425.1 Microcaldota archaeon
GCGCCTACGACCCCTGCTTCTCCTGCTCCGTTCACTTCCTGAAGATGAAGCTGGAAAGGAAATAAAAAATCATCCGCGCCCTCGAGGGCGCCTCTTTTTTCGCGCTCCCGAAACCGAAGTTCGAGCCGAAGTGAGGAGTAGTTTTTTCACTTCTGCGAGCGCTTTTTTTCCGTCCATTCCATAGGGAATTCCGATAATTTTCACTTTTCTCCCCATCTTTTCCATCATCCTGAAGTAAAAGCCCGCATCAATATCATGAGCCGTGGCGGTCCTTTCAACCTCGAGTTCGCCAGGCGAAACGAAACGAACGTTTTTGATTCCTTTCGTAACATCGACGAAAACAACGTCGCCCCCACCCAAAACATCGACATCCATCCCGTCCGCAACTTCCGAGTCGAATCCGTCTTTTGCCAATTTCGCACATAATTTCGGGACCAAGTCGTCCCCCTTTACGTATTTGTTCCCGAGGCAGACTACTCTCATGAAACTGTCTTGCTGCGCAACTAATTTAAAGAAGAGCGGCGAAAATCCATCGGTGATGCCATGCGGGTTTTGATAGCATTATTACTCGTATCGTTGCTGGCCTTCGGCGTTTGGGCAGTGGACCTGCAACTCAACGCCGGCGCGAGGGACCAGCCCGTGCTCGACATATACAACTGCGGGCTGGATGGAACAACGACCAAGCTGGAAATCGTGGTAAACGTCGAAAACCCCGTTGGCAAGCTGTTGAACGTCCACTATTCGTACTACAACTTCACATCGCAGTCTTTCGTCGATTCGGCGGACTTCTGCTCGATACCGCCCGGCCAGTCGTTAACGTGCAACCTCAAATTTCCCGTCGCGCTCGGGAACAGGGGCAACGGAACTTTGAACAACGTTGAGCTGCTAAGGCTTAAGGCGGACGACCCGACCGGGCCCAACACCTACTCAAAGTCGCTCTACTTCAACATAACCCACACGGAATCCGTGGTCGAAGCGAACGTCAAGTCGAAGCTTGTCGAGTTCGCGAAACTCCAGGCCAACGCGACTGCTTCCATCCCGTGCGAGGGCCAGGTCTGCTGCGGGATGCTGGAAGCCAAATCCGCTCTCGCCGGGGCAGAGCAGAGCCACGGCCAGGCCGTTTCGAAACTTTCCGAATGCTCTGGCAAGGACGCATACTCGCTTTCGGTGAGCGCGGTGAACCAATTAAAGGATGCCGCAACTCTGGTTTCCGAAAAATCAGAAGAGTGCAGCGCAGCGCTTTCAGAATACGCCGCGGCTTCGGACGCCTTCAACTCGGCAAAGAAGGCCGTGTCAGAGCAGACCTGCGACACGTCCGAGTCGGCCGCGCTGCTTGCAAACGCCGAGGGGAAGCTTGATACGGTAAAGACCAGGCTTTCATCCGACCAGTACTCGACCGTTTCACTTGAGGCAGCCGACGTTAAATCGCTCGCCGGTATGGCCGAGGCCAACCCTTGCAAGGGCATAATCACCATTCCACCGGGAGGGGACCAGAACACTAGCGGCACAGGCGGGACAGGCGGAACGCAGGCGCAGCAGGCCGGGAAGCTTTGCCCGCTGTTCCTGCTCCTGTTCCCGGCGTTCGCCTACGCGGCTTTCAGGAGGTCGGGTTGAGGGATGGGCTTCCTTGACGTGCTGCTCGGCAGGGGGCAGGGCATCCGTTGTCCCAAGTGCAATTCGCGCATTGCGCTGGAGCTCGACAAGTGTCCGGGCTGCGGAGAGGAGCTCGATAAGCTTTTCGTCATAAAGTGCCCCTCCTGCGGGGAAAGGCAGCCCGTCAAGTCGAGGATATGCGCGAAATGCGGCCATTCGTTCGAGCCGCCCGTCGAATACAGGTGCCCGCGCTGCGGGTTCAAGGCAGGCTATACGATGACGCAATGCCCCTCGTGCGGGACGCGGTTCATGTAAAGGGATTGTCCCCATAACTAACGTGATGGAATGAAAGTTAAACTCATCGCACATACCCCCGAGCCGGAAAGAGTTTGCGCGGCCGCGGCAATGACCTCGTCGCGCAAGGAGGACACGGCGGAAATATACGAAAGCCTCTCTGACTCAGAGAGGATGGAGAAGGCCCGCAAGCTGCTCAGGGCGGTCATAAGGATGGGCCACCAGTCGGTTATGGAGCACGCCTCGTTCACGTTCAGCATTTCCGGCGTTTCGAGGGCGATGACGCACGAGCTCGTGCGCCACCGGGTCGCCTCATACACCCAGCAGAGCCAGAGGTACGTGAAATTCGAGAAGGGCGCTTTCGTCACCCCGCGGAAAATAAATGAAAACGAAAAAGCAAAACAAATGTTTGATTCCTCTCTCGAAAATCTGATTAATACTTATGACGCGCTTGTTGAAATGGGCATTCCATTCGAGGATGCCCGCTTCATACTCCCGAACGCCGCCTATACCAACATCGTCGTAACAATGAATGCGAGGGAGCTGTGCCACTTCTTCAGGCTCCGCACTTGCGAGCGCGCCCAGTGGGAGATACGCGAGGTTGCGACAGAGATGCTGGGGCAGTGCAGGAAAATCGCGCCCGCCCTTTTCAGCGAAGTCGGGCCCGCGTGCTACATGGACGGCAAATGCCCCGAAGGAAAACTCACCTGCGGAAGAATGGAAGAAATAGTCCGGAAGTTCAAAGAACTATAACTCCTGCCCTCCCCCCGCTTTCTCGTTCTTCATGAACTCCCTCAGGACAGAAGTCGCATAGCAACCCGGCTTCAGCTCGAACTCCAACCGTATCCCGTCTTCACATTCCCCAAAATTGAGATTCCCCGTATCCTCGAGCAACCTCCTCCGTGTCCCTTTCGAGCTCAGCTCGGGCAGGGGCCTAATCCTGAAATCCTCTTTGCGCATTCCCTCCTTTTCGAGAAGTTCCGCCTCAATCCCGTCCAGCTCTCCCGAATCGTAGCCGATAATCGTGCCCATGGCATCCGTCTCGTTCCCGCCAACCCCGCCCTTCCCGATTTTTTCGCTCAGGCAGAGGTTGAAAAGATGGGACTGGTAGGCATGAACGAACATGAGCGATATCCCGCGCGGGAGCTTCCGCATCGCGTTTGCATAATCCTTCGGCTTTTCGGCGAGGTGGGCCAATACGGCGCGTTCGTACCTCAGATGTTTCGGGAAATTTTCGAGTGCTGTTTTGAAATCCTCCGACTCGTGCAACTCCTTTCTCGCTTTTCTCGCCAATTCGTTTTTCTCCTCGTTTCCTCCGCACAAATACTCCATGGCCGCGCCCCGCAGGTCGCCAAGCATGATAAATTTCCCAACGAGGTGATTGTTGCCTCGTGAACCAAACCTCTGCTCGCCAAAATAATTCGGAAATTTGTTTTCGAGTTCGTCAGCTATTTCTTTTACCTTCTCTTCTGCCTGTTTTTCCACCCCTCTTACGACAATTTTGAACTTGTTGCCCCCCAACTCACCCATCTCGATTTTCTTGCCCGCCTTCCACGCGCCCAAACCCGCGATGTCCTTTGCCTTGATGGTGAGCAACGCCTCTGGCGCTATTTTGTGCGCGCTGCAAAGCTGCGTCGTGACGGCTACCCTGTCCTTCGTTCCGGCGTACCCAAACGCCTTAATCCCCCGGCCGTTTCGCCTGCCCACCTCCCTCAGCGCGCCCAGCGTATCCCAATTCCTTTTCTGGAGGACGAAATGGGCAAAATTAAGCACGACCCCGCCCGCAACATTCCCACCCTCACTGTTTGCATCTTCGGCGCTCGTGCTCTCGCTCGTTACGTTTTCGTTAATGCGAAAAATTCCCCCGCCATTCGAACCCGAATTCCCGCCATTTATTTTTTCGTTAATCCTGAAGATTCTCCCATCTTGGCTTATTTCCTCGACTATGAAGTCCTCTGGCGTTTCCTTTATCCTTCCGCCAATCCCCTCGCTTTTAGACAAGTAAGCCAGGCTCATGCTAACCTCTCAACAGTTAAAAATAATAAAAGTAGCGAAACCGCCCGGGCAGTTGTTTGGCGCAAACTCGATTCGAGGCTCGCGCTAATCCTCAACAGTGAAAAATAATAAAAGAAGATTATGAGCTTCGCCTACTCGAGCGGGAGGTCAAGCTCTGTCTTGAGCTCCTTGTACCTGTTCCTTATCGTCACTTCGGTGATTCCCGCAGCGTCGGCGACCTCCTTCTGGGTCCTCTGCTCGTTGCACAGCACGCTCGCCGTGTAGACAGCAGCGGCGGCAAGCCCTGTTGGGCCCCTTCCGGAAATCAGCCTCTTCTTTGTGGCCTTCTTCATGAGTTCGAAGGCCTTCTCCTGGACCTTTCCGCTCAGGCCGAGGCCCGCGACGAATCTCGGAACGTAGTAGCTCGGGTCCGCAAGCGGTATCTTGAGGTCGAGTTCGCGGCTTATGTTCCTGTAGGCCCTGCCAATCTCCTTCTTCTTTACTCCGGAGACGTTGGCAATCTCGGCAAGTGTCCTCGGGACTCCGCGCTCCCTGCACTTCGCGTATATGACCGCGGCGACGATGCTCTCGATGAGCCTTCCCTTTATGAGGCCCTTCTCAACGCACTTTCGGTAGGTCAGGGCCGCTGACTCGCGGATGCTGTCCGGCAGTCCGAGGTAAGACGCAATCCTGTTCAGCTCACTGAGCGCAACCGCAAGGTTCCTCTCGGTAGAGCCGGTGATGCTCGCCCTCTTATGCCACCTTCGCATCCTGTAGAACTGGGCCTGCCTCTTCGAAGGCAGCCTCGCCCCCCGGATGTCGCGGTTATACTGGTCGATTTCCGTAACGAGTCCCTTGTTCGGGCGCATATACGTAATCGGGGCGCCCCCTCGGGCCCTCTCCCTCCGCTGGTCGGCGTTGAAAGCCCTCCATTCAGGGCCCTCGTCCATCATCCCCTCGGTTATCACAAGGCCGCAAACACCGCATACTAACTCCCCCTTCTCGTAGTCTTGGGTGAGCTTTTTGCTTTTGCATTCAGGACATCGTTCCTCAGCCATTTTATCACCTTAAATTTGTAAAAATCGGCCTACGCGCTCTTCTCCCCGCTTTCGTCTCCCTCTCCGGCCTCGGCCTCTTCGCCCTCATCTTCGGCGGCTTCGGTCACTTCCCCGGCCGGCTCTTCGCCAGCCACGGGCTCCCCGGCTGCTTCTGCCTCGGCAGGTGCCTCTTCGCTTGCTGCGGCCGCAGGCGCGGCTCCGGCAGCTCCGACCTTCTCAGCAACTGCGCATTTGTTCTTTACGAAAGTCACTTTTATCCTGACCTTCTCGCCCGCGCTGGTTCCCGGGACGAAAATGACGAATCCCTCCTTCTTTGCTATCCCGTCTCCCTTCGAAGCAACCGCCTCGATGGTGACGTCCAGCTCCTCTCCGACTTTCACGGGCTTCGGCCTGTCCCCAAAAAAGTCCCTACCAAATCCGCCTGGTCTTCCAAAACTCATGTTAATTCCTCCGTAACGCAGAACTAGCGCTGACTTCCCACGCTCAGAAATACAGCACTTAGCTTCTTTCCGTTTGGCTATATTGACTCGTTTCCCCTATATAAAGCTTAGCATCCACGTCGAGAAACGCCTCGGAAACCGGCGAAACCGCAAAACCCGCAAGGACGAGGAAAAAACGCGAAATCCCCGAAAAAAAGAGGGAAATCAACCCCGCAGAAAAATTAACAAAATCCCCAAAAACAAAAGAAAGCCCTACCTCGAAAAAAGGGAAAAACTCAGGGTCCGCACGCAGGCCTTAGCACCTGTCGCCTGTTGTTCATCCTCCTGACCAGCCTCTCGCCAACATCTGTGCCCCTGTCGGTTTGGCCGGCCCTCCGTAGCAGGCTGAGCGTTATCGTTGTTAAGTCCTCCCTCGCGCGTCCGGGCTTGCCGAATTCACCCGCCACCAGCCGCGAGGCCACAACACGTGCGGCCTCTTTCGTATCGGACGTCATGTGCTTCTCGTTCTCCTTCAACCAAGCGACTATTTTCCCTGTATGCTCCCTCCGCGCCAGTATGTATTCGCCCCAAGCAGCCAGTATCGGCTCTCTACCCTTGCTTTCCATCGACCTGAGCACGACCGCAGAAACCTCTGTTTTTTCTAGAATCTCCGGCACTATGCTCTTCACGACCCACGTGAGAGCGTCTAGTCCCGCCTCCCCGTTCAGAACTCTCCCGAGCATTTTCACTGCGTCAGGATAATACCTGGAACGGTCTTTCACAAAAAGCGGAGCAAGCAGCTCTCTTACTTCTTTCGACTCGGGGTTGTAGTGTATAAATTCAATCACGAAGTCCGGATTTAGCCGTAAGTCGAGAACTCTTGGCTTATCGCCAATCAGCCTTTCAGGAATCGGTGGCATCACCATAAACCTAACAACACCGGATATCTGCTCATCAAATTCGTCTGCCATTTCAATCCCCCCGTAAATTATCGCTAAACAAATATTTAAACCTCGTGTAACCGGCCCGCCAGAGCGGGGAAGGAAAGCTTTATCTTGTCGACCTTCATTTAGCCATACATCTATACTCCATCGGGGTGTGTTTGATGAAAATTATCGCAGTCGTTGCATTATGCGTTTTGTTGCTGCTCATTGCCGGTTGTACGGATGTCAAACCGTCGCAGCCCTCGCAGAACACCACGCCTGGCTCGAACGGAGAACAAGTTACGCCCCCGCCTTCCCAGCAGGGCGCGAATTACGCGGAATACAAGAATCCCCAATCCTTCTACGTTTTCACCGACCCGAATGAGGGCGCGTTCAGCCTCGAGGTTCCGGGCGGCTGGGTCGTCACGCAGGGCTCGGGCGTAATAAGGCCCTACATAGACGCAGGGGTTGCCTTCGAGGCCAAGTCGCCCGAAGGTCAGGGCTTCGCTTTCCGGGACCCGTACGGCTATGTGTACGCCACGCCGAACCAGATTCTCAACTTCACCGGCTTCACCGAGGGCTCGCTCTACAACCCGTCGGGCGGAATTGCCAACGCGATGATGGTGAAGCGCTATACGAGCGCGGCTGATTTCGCGTCCGAACTCATTGCCAACAGCACAGTGCAGGCAACGAACGTCGAGATTGTCGCGAGGCCTGACCTGCTGCAGAGCGGGAATCCCCTTATAACGCAGCAGTCGGCCGCCGAAGCGAGGTTCGACTATTCCGGGAATGAACAGAGAATGAAAGCAGTCATTCTGATTCGCACCTCGCTCCTAGAAATTTACGGCACGGGCGTGTGGTCAGTCTCGGCGCTGGAGTATTACGCGCCAGAGGGGCTCATGAACGAGACCGAGCTTCTCGCGCTGCGCATGCAGAAATCATTCAAGATAAACGCCACCTGGGCAGCCCGCGAGCAGGAGGAGGTGAATAAGCGCCTGGGGGCCCTCGCCGGGAGCCAGGGCGACATTTCGGACATCATCTCCTCGACCTTCGAGATGCGCAGCAATTCGATGGATGAGCTCAATAAAAAATGGGACAACTACATAAGCGGAACCGAGGACGTCTACGACGAGTACGGCAGCCACTACGTCGTGGACAGCGGCTCGAACTACTACTGGAGGGACAACCGCGGCACCATCTACGCCACCAACATCGACGAGAGCCCGCTCCCGTACGAGAACCTCGAGAAGCTCACGTGCCCCAACTGCTAATCCCCGTCCGCCCCGCACTCCCGATGCGATGAACAAATCATCCGAAACAAACGCGCGAGCGAGGCTCGCGAACCGTTTTGCGCTTTCGGCGTGAGCGCTCCGGTTTCGAACTCGCTGTCGGTTCGGGTTTTTCCTCGTAAACCGGATTTTCGCCACGGCACCGCACTTCCTGCCATTCGGCATCTATAAAAACATTATTTCCCAAATAAAGTGCGAGCGGTCGTAGTCTAGCCTGGTTAGGACTCGAGCTTGCCAAGCTCGTAGCCCGGGTTCAAAAATCCATCCCTTTTCTTTGCGAAAGAAAAGGTCTGGATCAACCCCAAAAGAAAACGCGTCCTCGCGATTCAAGACGCGGGACTCGAAAATGAAGTTTGGGGCATGAAAATCCCGGCGGCCGCATCGTTTGTCGAGTAACCTTGGAAGGCCCTAGAATGAGAATAACCGACGTAATAAACGCGAACAAGGCAATAGGGCGGGATATCGGGAAAACACCGTTAAAACTGTCTCGTTTTTTCAGTTCAATGTGCGGCGGTACGGTCTACCTGAAGCTGGAGAATATGCAGGTAACCTCGTCATTTAAAATCCGAGGGGCATCAAATCGGATGCTTCATTTAACTGAAAATGAAAAAAGAAAGGGAGTCATAACCGCATCTGCCGGAAACCACGCGCAAGCGGTCGCTATTGTCGCAAAAAAACTGAATCTCAAAGCGAAAATTATCGTTCCAAAAACAACCCCGATGAAGAAGATAAACAAAATAAGCCGATATGGCGTTGACCTGATTTTATACGGGGCCAGTTACGACGAAGCTGAACAAAAAGCAATACGCATGGCTATTGACGAAGGCATAACCTACATCTCTCCTTACAATGACGAACTTGTCATCGCAGGCCAGGGAACAATCGGGCTAGAGATACTTGACGATTTAAAAAAAGTTGATGTCGTTTTGGTCCCGGTTGGCGGTGGTGGGCTGATTTCAGGAATCGGTTTTGCAGTCAAGCACAAAAGCCCGAACACTAAAATACTCGGAGTTCAATCGGAGGCTTCTCCAGTGATGCATGACTCTTTGAAAGCGGGAAAAATAATAGAAACTGAGGTAGCGGGCTCTATAGCCGATGGCCTTTCCGGAGGAATTGAAAAGGGATCAATTACTTTTGAAATGGTCCAAAAATACGCGGATGAAGTCCTATTGGTAAAAGAAAAAACCATACGGGAGGCCATAAAATTGCTTTGGGAGCACGAGAAACAAATTGCCGAAGGGGCGGGGGCAGTGGGCCTCGCGGCAATATTGGAAAACAAAGAGCGTTTCAAAAACAAGATTTGTGTAGTAATCATAAGCGGCGGGAATATCGACGACAGTCTTTTCCACGAAATTATATCCAACGGCGTTCATTCCCAGCCTGAAAAACCGGCTTTTAAACAGGGACGAAGTCGGGTATGCCGCACACTCGGCGAGG
>JAPLWU010000063.1 GCA_026396425.1 Microcaldota archaeon
GATGACAGGGTGAGATGCGGTTAGGGCGTGATTATGTGCTGAAGATTGGGATTCTGGGATGCGGGGCAATAGGCGGATTCGTGGCCAGGAATCTCGCCAAGGGCAGGGTGAAGGGAGCGGAGCTCGCGGGAGTCATGGACAAGGAGGGAGAGAAGGCCGAATCTCTCGCGCGGGAATGCAAAGCAAAAGCGTTCGCCGACGTTGAAACGATGGCAACTGCCTGCGACGTTGTAGTCGAAGCCGCGTCCGGACAAGCCGTTCGCGACCATGCAAAGGCCATATTGGAACACGCGCGGCTGGTCATGATGAGTTCGGGCGCCCTGATGGACGGAAAATTGATGGCAGTGCTCAGGAAAACCGCGGAGAAGCACGGGACGAAGCTCATAATCCCCTCCGGGGCCCTCGCAGGGATTGACGGATTGTGCGCCGCCCGCGGGGCGAGGAAGGCGAGGCTCACCACGATAAAGTCGCCTGCATCGCTGGGGATAACCACGAAAACAAAACGAATCGTATTCAAAGGGCCGGCGAGCAGGGCGGCGAGGATTTTTCCGAAGAACATAAACATCGCGGCTTCGGCGAGCCTCGCAGTGGGGATGGACATCGAGGTGGTCATAATGGCCGACCCAAAAGCGAAAAGGAATACCCACGTTCTCGAAGTCGAGGGCTTGTTCGGGAAGATAAGCGTGAGGGCCGAGAACGAGCCCCTCAGGGACAACCCCAAGTCGAGCGAGCTTGCGGCCATGGCCTGCCTCGCCGCGATAAGGAGGATTTCGGAGGCAGTCGAAATCGGGAATTGAAATTAAGTGCGTGGTCAAATGGGAATTGAGGATGAAATAAGAAAGGCCAAGGGGAGGAGGAATGCGCTCATACTCTCGCACAACTACCAGAGGCCCGAGGTGCAGGACATCGCCGATTACGTGGGCGACTCGCTGGAGCTTTGCAGGGAGGCGAGGAAGAGCGGCGCAGGGCTCGTCATATTCTGCGGGGTCACGTTCATGGCCGAGGCAGCGCTCATTCTCACTGGCAAGGATGTGCGCATGCCCGACCTCCACGCCACCTGCCCGATGGCGGCAATGCTTTCCGCGGAGGACATACGGAAATACAAGAGAATCCACCCCGGGGCGACAACCGTAATTTACATCAACAGCACCGCCGAGGCCAAGACCGAGGCGGACGTAATATGCACCTCTGCCAATTACGAGAAGGTGATAGGGGACGCCCCAACGGACACCGTGCTTTTCGGGCCTGACGCCAACATGGCCCAAAGGGCGGCAAGGATTTGCGGCAAGAAGGTCATCGCAATGCCGGCGGACGGCCACTGCAGAATCCACAGCCACCTCATAACGAAGACGAAGATTGGGAGGCTCAAGGAGCTCCACCCGAAGGCCTTGGTGCTCGTTCATCCGGAATGCGTTGCGGAAGTCCAGGCAATGGCCGACGTTGTGTGCGGGACAGGGGGCATGGCAAGAATCGCGAGGGAGAGCGACAGGAAGGAGTTCATAATAGGAACCGAGGAGGAGATGTGCCACAGGCTGAGGAAGGAGAATCCCGGCAAGGCCTTCTACGGGGTTGGGGCATACTGCAACAACATGAAGAAGACGACGCTTGAGGGCATACTGCGGGTTTTGAATTCCGATAACGACGGCCGCATCTCGCTGGACGCGGAAATAATAAGGAAAACGAAACCTGCCCTCGAACGGATGCTGGCCTGAGCCCGCGCGAATGAGGGGCGGGAGATTGAGAGATTTGAAGTGGGGAAAGTAGTGCGGATGGCCACGGGCGGAGGACTATACTATTTTACCTGTAGCGCAGGAAGGCGCCGACTCCCTTGAATGCCGCGAGGAACTGGCTCCCCTCACCAGTATTGGAAGAAACGACGTGCGTCTCGATTCCTTTCGAATCCGCAAGCTCGATTAGGAAGTCGGAAAGATCGGATTCTGATTCGAGCTCGCCATTCCCTCCGCATGCACATTTCTTGGTTTTTGGCGCCTTGGATTCGGCGAAAACCACTTCTTGGGCTCCGCAGCTCGGGCATTTGTAGACCGCCCTTTTCAGCACGAGGTCCTGCGAGACTATCAGTTCCGAAACCTGGCCTGCTTCTAGTGCACGTATGACCTCGTTTATTCCATACGCCGCGAGCCCGCCGGAGGTTACCTGCTTTATGAACGCGTCGAGCAGCTTCTTCTCCTTTACCGATTCCTGCTCGGAGATGATTTCGCCCGCCTTGGACATTATCTCGGTAAGGCCGTACTCGTCCGTATAACCGGTGTCGACAATCCCGAGAATCTTCAGCTGGTAGTTGAAGGGCCTCGCCTTGAGGAAATTGTCCTTGACGGGCCCTGGCCCGCCCACAATAACTCCCATTACGGTCTGGCCGACGAATGCCGCGTCCATTGCCTCGCCAACGCGGACGTAGTATTTCTCTATCCCCTCTTCAACCAGGCGCTGGTACCTCCTCGCGCTCTGGCCCCCCTTGCTGACCTTGGAATGCGCGGTCGAATGGAGCGTCCGGACTACCTGCATGGCCGTGCCCTTTATTATGCCGAGCGTCGCGTCCCTGCCGTCCATTACGACCAGCCCGTAGGCGTCCTTTTTCTCGAGAATTTCCGACAGGGGGTCGAGCAGGAATCTCGAATCGCACCGGTATAACTGCACTTTTATGGGCTGGTGCGGGACGATTGCGAACAGGCATATGTCGGGCCGCCCCATTGTTTCCGAGACGTTGCCGCAGAATATGGCGACCCCGTTGTCGGGCGGCTCGCGGAAGCCCTTGAGGTACTGGATTATTTTCTCCAGAGCCTCCTGCACGTTCTTCCTAGTGGATTTCGACTTTATGTTGCCCGCCTGGCCGTACTCTTCCTTTAGCTTGTTGGAAACGTCGGAGATTCTGTATTTGGGCGGGACGTAAACCGAGATTAGCTCGGTGCCTGAGCCGTGAATGGCGGAGAGGAACTTGAGCTTCTTGCCCAATTCGTATTTTGCCTTCGAAGTGTCAGACATGCAAACCACTAAAACAACAAATCAATTCAATCTTTCGAATTCGAACTTTTGAGATCACCATGTTTCAATTCGTTCGATTGCTTGCTCGCCCTTTTTCGAGTTCCATTCTTTCATTTCTTTTTCCATTTTCGAGTTTCGCTTCTGATTTTTTTGTTTTTCGTTTAGCTTTCGAACTTTCGAGATCGTTTTTCGATGCTTCGGACATCATTACCACTAACCAAATTGTTTTTTGCGCCCGTCAGCCCAGCAAATCCTTGCCGAAATACGGCTTGAGGGCTTTCGGGACTTTTATTTTCCCTTCCTTGGTCTGGAAGTTCTCCATTATCGCGAGCAGGGTTCTTCCGACGGCTATGCCGCTCCCGTTAAGCGTATGCACGAATTCGGGTTTTCCGTCGTCGTTCCAGAAGCGTATGCCCGCCCTGCGGGCCTGGAAGTCCCAGCAGTCGCTGCACGAGGAAATCTCGCGGTATTTCTTCTGCGAGGGAACCCAGACCTCAATGTCGTAGGTCTTGCACGAGGCAAAGCCCAAATCCCCGGCGCACAATTCAATGACGCGGTAGGGCAGACCAAGGCCTTGCAAAACCGCTTCTGCATCCTTCACCATCAGCTCCAATTCCCCGAGGGATTTCTCCGGCCTCGTTATTTTGACCAGCTCGACCTTGTCGAACTGGTGCTGGCGCATGATTCCCTTGATGTCCTTGCCGTACGAGCCGGCCTCGCGCCTGAAGCACGCCGTATAGCCCACGTAGTGCTTAGGCAGCTCGTCGCGCTGGAGCATCTCGCCGGCGTGCAGGTTCGTGAGCGGAACTTCGGAGGTCGGGATTAGGTAATAATCGTCCCTCTCGCACTTGTAAAGCTCTATCTCGAATTTGGGGAGCTGGCCCGTGGCGGTCATGGTCTCCCTGTTCACGAGGTATGGCGGCGCTATTTCCGTGTAGCCCTTTGAGGTATGCAAATCGAGCATGTAGCTTATTAGGGCGCGCTCTAGCTTGGCGGCCCAGCCCTTCAGAACCGTGAAACGCGAGCCGGCCAGTTTTGCGCCCCTCTTGAAGTCGAGGACGTCGAGCTCCTGTCCCAGGTCCCAGTGGGCCTTGGGCTCGAAGTCGAATTTCCCCGGCTCGCCCCATTTTCTTATTTCCCTATTTGCCCCCTCGTTGGCGCCGTCCGGAACCGATTCGTGCGGGGGATTGGGAATCTCGAGGAGCAGTTTGTTGATTTCTTCCTCGATTGAGGAGACGGAAGTTTCGAGTTTTGAAATTGAATCGGAAATTTTCTTCACTTCTGCTATGGTTTTCGCCGCATCCTTGCCAATTTTTTTCAGCTGGGCTGCCTCGAGAGACGCCTTATTCTTTTTTGAGCGCAAATCGTCAAGCTCTTTTTTCTCCTTCCTCCACTTCTCGTCGAGCGAGAGCAGTTCGTCAACTGGATATTCGCCCCCTCTTCTTTCTAGCGCTTTCTTGAACCGTGAAGGATTCTCCCGTATCTCGCGCATGTCCAGCATGAAACCACTCAATCAATAACGCTCATTGCTCGTCAATCGCGGACTCGAGAACGAACGGTAACTTACGGCATTTCGCGTCTCGCGAAGCTCAAACATCCAATCACTCATCGCTCGCGGGCTCGAGGACACGTTTTTTATTTTTCGCGTCTCGCGAGCATTTGGCATCGAACCGCTATTTCGCCACCGCATTCAACTTATCGAGAAGGAGGTTTAAATCTATTCCGTGGCCCGTGGCCGCCTGCTCGATGGTCTCCATGCCCGCCATTGGGCAGCCCACGCAGTGCATTCCTATGCTCAGGAAAACCTCTGCGGTTTTCGGGTATTTTTTTATCGTCTCGCCAATCGCCATGTCCTTTTGGATGAAATTCGGTTTCTTTTTCATTTATTTACCTCTCTTCCTTTTCTTGAGGAGCCTGTGGAGCTCCTCCTCGAAAGTTTCAATATCCTCGAATTCCCGGTAAACCGAGGCGAAGCGGATGTAGGCCACCTTGTCGACTTTCTTGAGGTGCCTCATCACCAGCTCGCCGATTTGGGTACTCGGAACCTCGATGTCCTCCCTCCGCCTCAGCTCCATCTCGATTTCGTCGACTATTTTTTCTATCTGCTCGGTCGAGATGGGCCTCTTCTCGCACGCCTTCATTACGCCGTTTCTGAGCTTGGCCCTGTCGAACTTCTCTCTCCTTCCGTCCTTCTTCTTCACGACCACTTCAGCTATCTCGGGGCGCTCGTAGGTCGTGAACCTCTTCTCGCACTTGAGGCACTCCCTCCGCCTTCTCGTGATTCCCGAGTCCTCGACGTCGCGGGAGTCGAGCACTTTGGTTTCCATATGGGAGCAGTACGGGCAGCGCATGAGAGGGGTTACGTTTTAAAAATATTTATAGGTTGCGAGACCCTTATTGGAACCATGGAAATTCTCGGAAAATCTCTTGGGGAGTATCTTGAAATCGCTTATGCGCCCCTTGCGCTCGTTTTTGTTGTGCAATTTATTGAGTTTATATTCTGGAACGAGTACTATTCGCTCGGCCTAATGGTCGCTGGCTTTGTGCTCGGTCTGTGGGTACCCGCCTATCTCGGCTGGCATGTCGTAAAAAGGCGCGGCGGCAGGATACTGCACGGCGTTGTCGCTGCGGCGGTATTCAATCTCGTCGGCTCGCTGATATGCACGGTTTTTTCTTTAACGAGAGGGGTTGAGTTCACCTTCTGGGGCATGGCGACGTTTTTCACCATTTTTGCAATCTCGACCGTCTTCTGGATTGTTGCAGGGGCGGTGGCCGCCGGGATTGCCGGTATCATTGCTAGAAAGAGTGGCGGCGGGGCTGGATGGGCCGAAGGCCTAATCGTGGCGAGCGCGGCATTCATCATCCTGGCCTCTTTTGCCGGATGCGCCCTCGCTAGGGACTACGTCATCAAGATGACTATGCCGTTCGAATATGTCTTAAATTCCACTCTTGAAAACTGCGATCAAGGAACGAGCTTTACGAACGATGCAGGTTGGGTTAGGTTTACAATGAATGTTGAGGGGAGGACAACCTACAGGGGACGCGAGGCATGCCACTCTACAGTTGAAACTAGTATCGGCATGAACTCAACAATAACCGACTATTATGTAATCAACAAAAACACCAGGTGTAGCGTGCAACGGGAGGATGGAGAAGAGGAATGCGAGAACTGGGATTAAAATAAAACGAGTGAGTCTATGGCCTTCGGAACTTATGCAAAAGGAGCCCGCACTGAGAGGGAGCTAATCTCAATTTTCTCCGACGCGGGCTATTCCGTGATTCGGGCGGCCGGAAGCGGCGTGAACTCCCTCTCTCCCGATTTGCTCGCCTTCAAAAGAACGAAGCAGTATGCTTTTGAATGCAAGGCGTGGGAGTCGGGCAGCCTTTCAATCGAAAAAAGCAGGTTCGAGCGCCTCCGCACCTGGGAGGACAACACGGGCATAACGACGTTCATCGCATGGCGGGTCAACAGGGTTGGCTGGCGCTTCGTCTATTTGCGCGAGTTCGAGGAGAAGGAGAAGAATTTCACGGTGACGTGGACGCGGGCAATGGAGATTGACAGGAAAATCGAGGAAATAATCTGAAGAATCAAAGCCTGTCCGGGTCGAAGCCCCTCGATTCCATGGAAATCGAAAGCGTCTTTGCTTTTCTGAAGGCCTTGTGCAGGACCGGAACGATGAGCGGCAGCGGGTTCCTCGAGCCTGCGCGCGAAAGCTGCGAGACGCGCGTGCGCTCAATGCTCCTTTCGAAATAGCCGATGAAGTTGAGCGCCGAGGAGAAAGCGAAGGCTATACGCCTCGGGACGAGGAACGAGGCAAGGGCGTTGGCGAAATCCGACGGCTTCGTGGTCATGACGAAAAGGAGCGAGAGCAGGATGACCGACGACAGGTAGGCGGCATTTGTTATTGCCCGCTCCGGCGAGAACGCGAGGAGGTTGAAAAGGAAGGGTATGAGCAATACGGCGAAAATCGCCCTGTTCGAGCTTATTGTCCGCGCCGGGGAGATGCGCGCGACTGAGTAGAGGACAAGCGAAAGAGCCAGGAAGCCGAACGAGACGGCCGCTTCCCTGCCGAAAAAAACGAGCAGGGATATGGAAACAACGAGAAACACGAGTTTTGCCTGGGGCCGGAGCGCATGGATTGCCGACTCGCGGTGGGCGTATTTTATCATTTTTTGCCAACTCCGAATTCCTCGGGCGAGTAGGCGATTTTCCTGCCGAGTTTTCTCGAAAATTTAACCGAGCAGGGAACCTTCAGGCCCATCTTCTCTATTTTCGGGCTGGCCAGGACTTCCCTTCCCCCGTCAAGTGCTATTCCGCCGTTTTCTATCACTATTATCCTGCGGGCGTATTTGGCCAATCTCTCGGTATCGTGCTCGACTACGATGATGGTCGTTCCTTTTTTGTTGAGCGAATCGAGCAGCGCATAAACCTCCTCGGCGCTTTTGTTGTCGAGGCTCGAGGACGGCTCGTCAAGCAGGATAAGTTTTGGCCCCATGGCAACGACCGAGGCGATGCACAGCTTCTGCTTCTGGCCCTGGGAGAGGTTGCAGGGGTCGGCGGAGGCGAGATTCGAGAGGCCCGCAAACTCAAGGGCGGACGCAACTCTGATTTTCACTTCGCTCTCGCTCAATTTGGCGTTCCGCAGGCCGAACGCAACCTCCTCATCGAGAGTCGGCGCGAATATCTGGTCGTCGGGATTCTGGAAAACGAGGCCTGCGCTTCCCCAAACCTCGGCCGGAGGCCTGCCCTCGAGCTTTTCGCCAAACAGGCGGGACTCTCCGGAGAACTCCCCTTTCACCACGTTCGGGATTGTGCCGTTCATGCACATTAGGAGCGTCGTTTTTCCGCAGCCGACGTTGCCGATTATTCCGGCAAATTCGCCCTTTTTTATTCGAAGCGAAACGTCCCGCAGTATTTGCCGCGAACCAGGGTAGGAAAATGAAATCTTGGAAAGTCCGACCGCCTCCATTTCATCCCCACTGGCCGTACTTTTGGGCGAAGCCGAGCCTGAACGCGATGAGCCATGCGACAAGAAGTTCGAGGCCGCCCTGCAGCACGTTCCAGACGAAGATGACGAGGTACCACGAGTTGCCCACGACCGGAAGCGGGCTCGAGGAGACGAGGTCGACGACCTGCGACGGCGAAATCTGGAAGTAGAGCGGGCCTGCGAAAAGGAGGTTTGAAACGACCATCGCGACCCCCCTGACGAGCAGGGCCACGACGAGAACGATTGCGATGGGGCCGGGCTTTGAGAATACGGACTGGTCAGTGCCCTTCCCGTATACCGACCAGAGCCTTGCAAGAACGATGCCAAGCAGTGCTACGATTATTATGGGCAGAACGCCTGCAATCATCGAGTCAGTGGAAGGCGTGAGAACCCGCGAGCCGGCCATGCCGAGCAGGGCGAAAACCGTTATGGAGAAAACCGCCGAGAAGAGGAGTATGGCGAGAACCTTCGCGCCGTCGATTCCCCGCTTTGCGGAAATGGCGTAGAGGGCCGGAACGATTATCATCGGCAATGTCGCGGCGAACTTCATGCTCGCCCCTATCCAGGTCTCGGGGCTCGCAAACGTGATGAAAAGCGCCATTATGAACGCGGCCTCGACCGCGGCATTGAAGCCGAACATGAAAAACGCGAGAAGGACTGGAACCGCCACCAAATCGACGGTCATGCCGAAGCCCGTCTGTACCCCGATAATGCCGTGCGTGAGCTGGAGAACTATTGCGAGCGCGGAAAGGAGCGCGGTGGCCATGAGCACGTAGGTTTTCATGGAATCGGTATCCCCTCATACTGTCGGGCGCGAGCGAACTGACGCCAAAGAGCGAAAGGGCCTTTTCCTTGTCGAGCAGAAGCGTTATTTTATTTCCATCCTCAAGTACGAGCGAGAGGAAATCACCAACGCAGTCAATTGAGGTTATCTCGCCTTCTATCTCGCCCGAATAGCCGCTGGAAATTTGCGAGACCGGCCTGGGCCGCCTCACGATGCTGACGCTTGCGGGCCTGTTTACGTTGAGCTCGCCGTTGCGCATGAACCCGTTCTCGATTACTATCGTGTCGCCGGGCGATGCCGACTTTGCAACTTCCACCTTCTCCCAGAAAACGACGCGCAGCTCGCTCGCCCCATCGGAAACCACGAGCGACATCATTGTCTTCTTCTCCCCGTTGCGCGTGTAAGCGTGCGGGCCATAGACGCCTTTTATCTCGCCGCGGACATCCGCCTTCCCGTCGGCCGGGAGGGAGGCGAATTTTACCGGTGGCTTGCGCGACTTGACGGTTATGTCCGAAGGGCGCCTCACGTAAAGCTCCATCCCCTTCACGTACGCGTTTTTTATCGAAACCGCCGAATCCCTGGCAAGCTCGCCCTTTTCCAAAAGGCCTGCGAGTTCATCCCAGAGGACAAGCGGGACTTGCGCGCTCCCGTCGTCGAGAAGCACCCTGCAGACCCTTCCCGTCCTCGCGCCGCGCCTGAATTCCTTTACAGGGTAAGTTCTGGTAACCTTTGCCGTGAGCGCGAGATTCTTCATTCCCTCGGAAATTTCC
>JAPLWU010000026.1 GCA_026396425.1 Microcaldota archaeon
AGCGGGAATACGTCCGCCGCAATCCTGTTGGCCGTGAGCGCGACCCTCGCCCTGTTGAGCGTGAATTTCTTGGCGTTGGCGAGGTCCCTCATCTTCCCGAGCTGCTTCTTCAGGTCGGCCGACTCGCCCTCGGAAAACTCCTCTATCTCGCTCCTGCTCTGGAGAAGAAGGTTCGAGAACGGCGAGTTGAAGCCGAGGTAGAGCATCGTGTCCCTGAACCCCGCAATCTCCCCGGCATTTTTTTCGAAATCCTGCCTCCCGACGGGGGCGGCCATCCTCCCGTCGAGGAACCTGTTCGCGGCTGCAATCACCTGCTGGGAAGAAATCATGAATCAATATTGGCGCTGCAAATATATACCTTTTCGGCCATGTCAACTCATGAAGAAAACGAAGCACGGCGCTCCAACGCCGCCAAGAATTTACTCGGCGCCGACCTTTGCGGCCAGGGCCGTAACCGACAGGAAGAAACCGGCCCACGAGTGCATCGACCACATACCCACGCCCGTTACGAACCGCATAAACCCGTCACAATCCCACGCCACCTTGGGCGCGGGTATGTGACGAGATACGCGCCCTGATGGCCAAGGACGGCGCGGGCACTCCGCTTAACGAGACAAATAATTCAATAGAAAAACTTGCGCTTTTCGATTACGAAGGTGAGGCATCGAAACCGATTAGGGACGAAGCCATGCGCGAGCTCGTCCAAGGAATAAAGTGACGGACTGCCGTTTAGCGCTTATGGCAGGAATTTCTTCTTTTCTATTTTCTCGCGCAGGTATTCGCCGACGAAAGACAGCCTCGGGCCCTGCAGCGCGTCCTGCTCAATCTTCTTTTTCGTTTCGAGCACGACCTTGAGCTCCGAGACCCACTCCGGGTGCGCGTTAATCCACGGGTACCCGAGCATCTCCTCGGCCCTCTTTATGTCCACTTCCTTGGCCTTTATAGTGAGCTTGCCGAGGAAATCGTAGTCCTTGATATCCTGCATCGTCACCCCGATGAACCTTGCTTCAGGAGTCGCAATATCCGATGCGAGATACGCCAAATTCATGCTGCCCGTCTTTATGGCCCAGTAGATGTACCAGCCCCAGGCATCGCAGTCCGTGAAACAATAGACGGGCAGTTTCTTGTTCGCGAGCTTTCGTATGAGCCTTCTGCACCCTCGGCTCGCTTGCCCCTTCGGAGTTATCAAAATGCAGTTCTCCTTCCTCCAGAAATTATCCTCATTCAATCTCTGCCAGAGCGCGTCCTTTTCCACCACGAGCACATAATCCGCGTCGACGCTTATGAAATCCATCCCGTTGTCGACGTCCGAGGGAATCATCCAGCCGCTCCTCCCCTGCTTCGAGCAGTCTATCACCGTCTCCTCGCCGCCGAACTTGTCGCGCAGCACCAACCCGCCGGCCACGACCCCCTTCCTGTCCGTATTCAGGTTCAAGTCCTCCCTTTTCACGTTGAGCGAAACCTCCAAATCCTCGATAAGCGGGTTGGACTCCTCCTGCTCGGAGAAGAGCTCCTCCTCCATCTCCTCGCCGAGGCTGAACTTGAGCTGGTAGAAGAGGCCTCTTATGCTCGTGTGCGAGCCCTCGTGCAGGAATTTCTTGCATTTCGATGCCACCGCGACGGTCTGCATGAACTTGCGCGCCTGCGCAACATTGACGAAAGTCCTCTTCTCTTTTTTATCGCCCAGCCGTATGTAGCCCACTCCCTCGTCGTAAAATACATTGCTTTTGCTCCTCACGGCCGCCTCGAACGTGGGCGACTCGTTGGAATCTATCTCGGAAATCATCTCCTTGCCGAGGTTCGTTAGCTTGTCGATTGCCTTCATAAAAACCACCAGTTCAGTTTTAACTTCATTCCTCTTCGACATCGTCTCGCTATCCAATCCGTTTTTCCATTCATTCCTCTTCTTCCTCGACACCATCGGCGTCCTCGCGTTCAATCGCCCCATCCATTCCTACTCCTCTTCGCCCAATTCATTCCTCTTCCTCTTCCACGTCGTCAGCGCCATTCGGTTTTTCGTCCTTGACGGTCTCCTCTTTCTCCTCGACGAACTCGAGCACTTCGATCTGCGGCACGGGAACGGCGAGGTGCCCCATGTCCACGACCTTGCCGGTTGCCGTCGCCGCCTTCTCCGCCGGCTTCATGACCTTGTGTCGCATGGTGGCCATCTGGGGGCGATGGTTCTCCGTATAGATCGTCGCCA
>JAPLWU010000052.1 GCA_026396425.1 Microcaldota archaeon
AAGCCTATGAGAATGGCGAAGACGGAGCTGGCGAGGAGCAGGCGCGAGGGCATGCTGCGGAAGAAGGGAAGGTAGGTGCGCAGGGAGAAGACTATGAGCATTTCCGAGAGCGCGGACTCGAGGAACCAGGCCGTGCGGAACACTTCGACCGGCACGAGCATGACGTAGTTGAGAACGAAGATGAGCGTGAGGTCGAAGAAGGTGCTGATGAGCCCGAAGAAGAGCATGAAGCGCAAAATGAGCTTGATGTTCCAGCGCTGGGGCCTGCGGGTGAAGCTCGCGTCAACGTTGTCGCTCGAGATGGCGAGTAGCGGAACGTCGGAGAGAAGGTTGTTGAAGAGAATCTGCGTGGGAAGCAGGGGGATGAAGGGGAGGAAGAGCGAGGAGAGAGCAACAGTAACCATGTTGCCGTTGTTGGCGCTCATGGTATTGAAAATGTATTTCGTTATGTTGCCGAAAATGCGCCTCCCCTCTTCAACCCCGTCGCAGACCACCATAAGGCTTTTGCGGAGAAGTATTATGTGGGAGGCGCCCTTGGCAATATCGGCTGCCGTATTTACTGAAATTCCCACATCGGCTGCGCGCAGGGCGGGAGCGTCGTTGATGCCGTCGCCCATAAAACCGACCACGTGGCCGCGGGCCCGCAAGGCCTCAACGATTGCGAGCTTCTGATCTGGGGTTACGCGAGCGAAAACATCGTAGTGCTCGACTGCGCAGGAGAGCTGCTCATCGCTCATGCCTTTCAGCTCGCTTCCGAGAACTATGCGGTCGTCGCATGGGGCGAAGCCGATGTCGTGGCACAGCTTCTTCGTGACGAGGCCGTCGTCGCCGGTGAGAATTTTGAGCTTGATGTTGAGAGTTTTGAGGCGCTCGAGGGTGAGGCGGGCCGTGGGCTTGGGGGGATTGCTGAAGAGAACGAAGCCTATGAAAATGAGGCCGCGCTCATCGTCTTTCGAGTAATTCTTCTTTTTCTCAATGTCTTTATACGCAACTCCGATCGTGCTGTAGCCCTGCTTCGCATAGTCGGTAATCAACTTGCGGAAGTATGCGCGCTTCTGCGAAATGGGGAAGAGCTTGGAGCTCATTTTCAGCTTCGAGCAGACTGAAAGAACCGATTCTGGCTCGCCCTTCACAACGAGAACCCTCTCCTTCCCCTGCAGAACCACCTGGCCCATGCGCCTCCGGCTGTAGTCGAAGGGGATATCTTGCAGCTTCGAGAAGTGCGAGAGGTCGGTCTTGAGTATGTGGCCGCGCTTCTTTATGGCAACGTCGAAGGGGTTGCCCCTTATTCGCACCGCCCCGACTGCTGAGTTGCAGAGGAGCGCGTATTCGAAAACGTCGTGGCTGTCGCGCATGTCGAGGTCCACATATTTCTCCATGAGTATTCCTTCCTCGCTGAGCGTGCCCGTCTTGTCGGTGCAGAGGATGTCCATGTTCCCCAAATCCTCGATTGCGGCGAGCTTCTTGGCGATGACTTTCTTCTGCGCGAGGCGCATGCTCCCGTTGGAGAGCGAGACGGTAATCACCGCCGGCATGGCCTCGGGAGCTATGCCGACCGCGAGGGCTAAGGCGAAAAGCGCGGAATCGGCGATTGTGCCGTGCCCAAGGGCGATGTTGGAGGTGAATACGAAAACGGTCATGACGAATATGATGCGGACGAGGAGCCCGCCGAATTTCCGTATTCCTATCTGGAAGTCGGATTCCGGCACCCTGGAGCTGAAAACAGAAGCGGTTTTCCCGAAGAAGGTTGCCTGGCCTGTTGAGAGAACGAGGCATTTTGCGTATCCATCAACTATAGTGGTACCCATGAAAAGGCCGTTCTTTATGTCCTGCGGGTTTGCCGAGGAGGAGGGGAGGGAGGAGGCGTCCTTGCGCACCTCGCGCGATTCGCCCGTGAGAACCGACTCGTTGGCGATGATGACGCCTGCTTCAAGTAATCGGAGGTCCGCGGGAACGATGTCGCCGAGACCGACGAAAACGATGTCGCCCGGAACGAGCTCGGTGGAGTCAACCTGCCCCTTTTCGCCGTCGCGCATCACAACCGCGTGATAGGAGAAGTATTTCTTGAGCTCTGAAAGAACCTTTTCCGATTTGTATTCCTGGAAGAAGCCGAGAAGGACGGTGGCGCCTATCGTGACGAGTATTATCGCCGTATCAGAAATGTCGCCGAGGTAGCCCGCAATGAGCGAGGCGACTATAAGTATGATGATGATGGGACTGGAAAGCTGAGAGAGGAGTATGTCGAGCCATGCTCTCGAATCCTTGTCCGGAATCGCGTTGGGCCCGACGGTTTCGAGGCGCTTCTTTGCCTCGCGGGAGCTGAGGCCAGAAGGGGAAGTGGAAAGGCGCTCGTAGAGCTGCTGAAGCTCCATCCTCCAAACGTCCGGCTCCATGAAGGGAGATTTGGGGGAGGTAATTATAAATATCCCTTATTCAAGTAATGGAACAGAGAAACAGGCCAGTTTGGAAGGAATGGATATGGAACCGGTAGTACGGGCTTTCGTGGCGCTTTTCTTCGTGATGCAGCCTTTCGCTTCGATAAACGCGTTCCTTAGCCTTACGAAGAACATGCACTCGCGGGACAGGGCCAATGCCGCGAATAAAGCCGTGCTGGCCGCAGCCCTCACGCTCATAATATTCACAATCATCGGCCCGTTCATACTCGAGATTCTCGGGGTTTCGCTCGAGAGCTTCCAGATTGCGGGCGGGATAATGCTTTTCCTCATCTCGCTGCAGTTCGTGCTGGGCCTGAACGTGCAAAAGGAGACGCCGGGAAAAATCGATGTCGCAGTCGTGCTTATTGGAGTTCCGCTCATCACCGGGCCCGGGGCGATGACCGCCGCAATCCTGCTTTCTAAAACCGAAGGGCTCAACGCCGTGATTTGGGGAGCGGTTCTCGCATCGCTCGCCACTTTCATAGTCCTCAGGTATGCCGAGAGAATCCACAGGTTCATCGGGCCGCAGGGCGAGGAGATAATGACCAGATTGATGGGGCTCCTGCTGGGCTCGATTGCCATGGAGTTCATAAGAAAAGGATTCGGAATGTGACACATACCCACCGCATACACACATCCGAGCTGGATTATGCGTGAACGCATGCTCGCCTCGTTGGATGTGAGTATGCGACGCCCGACTGGGCCAGTATGTGAAAGTGGGATAAGACCGCGCCGAGGGCGTGGATATGTGAGGCAAATTCAATGCTGGCCGAATTCGTTTTTGCAACCGTTTCGCTCATAGTGGTCTACAACCCATTCTCCAAAGTCCCAATCTTCCTCTCTTTGACTAGCGGGATGAAGGATGAGGAAAGGAATGTCGTCGCCAACAGGTCGATTGCGATTGCGGGAATGCTCGGGTTGCTTGCAGGATTGTTCGGCTCTTTCCTGCTAGAACTTCTTGGAGTTAGGCTGAGCAGCTTCAAAATCTACGGAGGATTGATGCTTCTCATTTTCGGAGTTGAGTCCGGCCTGGGAATTTCGCTTGGCGAGCACAAGAAGAGCGATAAGTTCGATATCGCGGCGGTTCCGCTGGCGAGCCCGCTCCTCACAGGACCGGGAGCAATGTCGAGCATAATGCTTCTGGCATTGAATTACGGCGAGATTCTCACCATGGCAGCGCTGGCCGCGTGCTTGTTCGTCTGCCTGGTCTGCCTGCGCTTCTCGAAATGGATTTCCGAAAGGGTGAGCGAGGGGGCGCTCAACGTTGTTTCGAGAATCATGGGGATAATACTGGTTGCATTCGCAGTGCAGTTCATAATGGCCGGATTCGCCGGTGATTGAGGTCCGCGGTTCATCCCATTATTTTCTTCAAATCGATGTGCTCCTTCGCCAGTTTCTCGAGCAACTCGATGCGGGCGGAATCCTCTTTCACGAGCATGGGCTCCATATTGTCGATGCGCCTCGCGGTCTCGAACGTGTCGAAGGGAACCATGAGGAGAGGCATGCCCTTCTCGGCCGCCTTTGATATTATGTCGGGCTGCGGAAGAAGATTGCCCGTGAGAACCACCGCAACCGCATCGGACTCGAGGGCCGCGAGAATCATGTCGCTCCTGTCCCCGCCGGTTATGATGACCTTTGCTTCCTTTTTGAAGACGGGCTTGCTGAGCGCAACGTTGGCGGACATGGCGCCTATGAAAACCGTCTTCACGGTTCGGTTGAGGTTCTGCTCGCCTGTGAGGACTTTGGCGAATAATGCCTCTGCCAGATAGGAAACGGTGAAGTGGGTGAGCTCCGGTGTGTGCGGAACCATGCCGACCACTTCGATGCCCATCTTCTCGATTTCCTTCAGGTGCGTCGACTTGAATTCTTCCAGATTGTGCACCTTGTTGAGAATGACTCCGCCGAAGTCGACGCCCTTCATGTCCACGTATTTTTTCACGAATGCCAAATCGTCGAGGATGAGGTCGTCCCCGCCGCTGATTACGAAAAACAGGCGGCCTTTCGTGTATTTGGCGAGCGAGATGGCGTCAAGGTGGACCGAAGAGCCCCTTCTAATATCGCCTGCCGACTCGATGATGAGCAGGTCTTTTCCTTTGCCTATTTTTGAGGAAGATTCGAGAATTTTCTTCCTCGTGCTTTCCTCGTCGTACATGTAGCGGAGCTTCGAGTAGTCAAAGCCGATGCTCATGTCTTCCGGCTCCTCTTTCAAATCAAAAATGCCGGCCATGAGGGCAGAGTCGTAGTCCCAGAGCCGCTTCTTCTTGTAGAGGAGCCTGTGGCCGAAGGGCTTCATGTAGCCTATTTTCTTCTTTAGGGCCTTGGCCATTCCAACTATCAAGCTCGTCTTGCCCGCGCTTTTGCGCATCGATGAGATGATTACGCTATCCATTTGGCTCACCTTTTTCCTTTGAAAGCATTATTCGAATATCCACGGCTTTCGCGCCGTCGCCCTGCTCGTATGCCACGAGCGGGTTGATTTCTATGTCCGAGATGAAATCGCATTTGCGCATTATTGTCCCAACCTTCACGATGGCGTCTATCACTGCCTCTATATCGCTTTTTTCCTGGCCATGCGCCCCGAGAAGAAGCGGGTAGGCGCGCGTCTCCTTCATCATGCGGGTTATTTCGCCCCGGCCGATCGGAAGCGCGCGGAATACCACGTCCTTCATTACTTCAACGTAGATTCCGCCGAGGCCGAACATTATGATTGGGCCGAAGGCGCGGTCCCTTCTCGCCCCGATTATCAATTCTGTGCCGCGTTCCACCATTTCGGAAATTTCCACTCCTTGAATCACGGCATCGGGCTTGTGCTCGCGCACGTTGTGCATGATTATCTGGTAGGCGTCCATGACTTCCTCCTTGTCATCGAGGCTGAGCGCGATTCCGCCCACATCGCTCTTGTGGAGTATGTCCCGCGAAACGATTTTCATGACTACGGGGTAGCCAATCTCTTCGGAAAAGTTGACGGCTTCCTCGAGAGTGCGGGCGAGCTTGCTTTTGGGAATTGCGATTCCCATGATTTCGGCGACTTTTTGGGATTCGTGGGAAAGAAGGAATGAACGACCTTCGCCTAGCGCTTTTTCCGCAATCGAGCGAATTCCCTCAACATTTATTTCGGCTTCCTCGGATTCTCCCGGAGGGATTGAAATGTTGCGGTAGTGGGAGTACATGGCGCCGAAGCATGAGACGGCGTCATAGACGTCGGTGAAAACGGAAACCGTGTTCTTGCGGAGCGAGTTGAGGCAGTTCTCTGTTTTCTCCCCTCCGAAAATCGAGAAGATGACCGGCTTTTCCTTCGCCCTGTATTTCCTGAAATTCTGCTCTATCATTTCGGCAAGGTTTTCGGCGTCGAAAACAGCGGTCTCGCAGTAAAGG
>JAPLWU010000135.1 GCA_026396425.1 Microcaldota archaeon
TGATTCTCGAGGCCGAGGGAGCCAAGCAGAGCCAGATTCTCCAGGCAGAGGGGCAGAGGGACTCCGACATCCTGAAGAGCGAGGGGCAGAGGCAGGCCAAGATTCTTCTCGCAAAAGGAGAAGCGGAGAGCATAAGGTTCGTCGCAGATTCCGCAAAGTTGAACCTCGCGGGCCCGGCGCTCACTCTCTGGCAGCTCAAGACTCTTGAGGAAGTCGGAAAGTCGGGAAGCACCAAGTTCGTGATTCCCATGGAATTCTCCGCGCTTCTTGAGAGGATAAGCCGGAACATCGGCGGTGCGAGCGAGGAGAAGGAATCCAAAAAGGGAAAGTAAGCTCAACCAATCTGCAAGGGATTCCTGCGCCAGCTTAATGCCCGTAGCTACGCCAGCGCACCCCTAAATAGGTTTATATAGACGCGCCACGTCATGTTTCCTCGGCGACTGAAGGGCTAAAGGTGAAAAAATGGTGAATGTTGTTTATTTCTCGGACATACGAAAGGGCGACGTGGACAAGGTGGGCGGCAAGGGCGCCAATCTGGGCGAGATGGCGAACGCCAAGTTCCCAATCCCGCCTGGTTTCTGCACCACGAGCGAGGCGTATTTCAGGTTCATCGACGCGAGCGGAATCCGCGATTTCATAAAGCAGCAGACCACGGGGCTCGACGGGCAGGATTCTGCCAAGTTGAAGGCGGCCTCTGATGCCATAAAGAAAAAAATAATCGGCTCGCCAATCCCGCAGGATATTCGCGACGACGTCGTCAAGGCTTACAACCAGCTGTGCGGTTCTGCCATTCCCACTCCCGACCAGGAGGTTTACGTTGCGGTGCGCTCTTCGGCAACGGCCGAGGATTTGCCAGAGGCGTCGTTCGCCGGCCAGCAGGCCACGTTTCTCAACCTCAAGGGCGCCGATTCGCGAGGCAGGATTGGATGCTAACGCGGATGGAGAAGGGCAATGAGAAAGTCAATATAAAAGAGGAGTTCCGCGGGAAGCAGAAGCTCTCTGATGACGAGATAATCCAGCTTGCCAAGGTTGGGATGAAGATAGAGGAGCACTACGGCAAGCCGCAGGACATGGAATGGGCGTTCAGCGAGGGCAAGCTCTACATCGTGCAGAGCAGGCCCATAACAACTCTCAAGGAACCGAAGAAGGCAGATGGTGGAGAGGAAGAGGACGACGAGGGAGAGGACGGAGGCGAGGGGATGGATGACAGAATACCGGTTGCAAAGGCGAAAATGATTACGAAGGGGGTCGGGGCGAGCCCCGGGGCGGCATCGGGCCCTGTCAAGTTCATCCCGTCGCCGGACCAGATTGGAGACATGCCGAAGGGCGCGGTTCTCGTCACGGGCATGACGACTCCGGATTTCGTTCCCGCGATGAAGAAGGCGGTTGCCATTGTTACCGATGAGGGCGGGTCGACGTGCCACGCGGCAATAGTCTCGAGGGAGCTCGGTGTTCCGTGCATAGTCGGAACTGGCAATGCCACCAAGCTGCTCAAGGACGGGATGATAATAACCGTCGATGCCTCGCAGGGGATAATCTACGAGGGCGACGTTGCAATCGTCAAGCCGAAGAAGAGGCAGGTGGCCTCGCAGGTCACAACCATTTCTCCGGTCACGGCCACCAAGATTTACGTAAACCTCGCAGAGGCCGACCTCGCCGAGAAAGTCGCGCAGGAGCCGGTTGACGGAGTCGGGCTCCTTCGGGCGGAATTCATGATAGCCGCAATCGGCGAGCACCCGCGCAAGCTCCTCGAGGAGAACAGGGGCAAGGAGTTCACGGACAAGCTCGCCGAGGGGCTCCGCACTTTCGCGGCCGCATTCAGCCCGAGGCCGGTTGTCTACCGCGCGACGGACTTCAAGACGAACGAATACCGAAATCTCAAGGGCGGGGAGAAATACGAGCCGAAAGAGGCAAACCCGATGATGGGCTACCGCGGATGCTCGCGCTACATCCGCGAGCCCGACATCTTCAAGCTCGAGGTTGACGCAATCAGGAAAGTGAGGGAGGAGTACAAGCTCAAGAACCTGTGGCTCATGATTCCCTTCGTCCGAACCGTCGAGGAGCTGCAGAAGGTCAAGAAGCTCATGCACGAATTCGGGCTCGAGAGGGGAAGGGACTTCAAGCTCTGGATAATGGTGGAGGTTCCGAGCACCGCATTCCTAATCGACAAGTTCTGCGAGGAGGGAATCGACGGGATTTCCATCGGCTCGAACGACCTCACGCAACTGACTCTCGGCATAGACAGGGACAACGCCTCGCTCTCGGACGATTTCGACGAGAGGGACCCGGCGGTAATGGCTGCCATCGAGCGCGTCATAACGACCTGCAGGCGCTACGGAGTGACCGCCTCGCTGTGCGGCCAGGCTCCGTCCGTATACCCGGAATTCGCCGAGAAGCTCGTGGAGTTCGGCATAACGAGCATGAGCGTCAACCCCGATGTGATAGTGAAGACGAGGAAGCTTGTCGCCAGTGCTGAAATGAAAGTCCTCCTCAGGCGGACCTCCAAACTTTGCGAGATTTGCGAGAAGTGCAAGAATTGCTGCGGAAAAGATTAGCGGACCCTCCCCACCTTCACTTTTTATTTCTTTTATTCCATATGCCTACTCATGAGAATACTTCTCCAATTCCCCGAGGGGCTGAAAAAGGAGGCATTGACCGAGGCGGAAAGGCTTCGCAAGCACGGCCACGAGGTTTTCATCTCCTCCTCGCAATGCTTCGGCGCCTGCGACATTGCGCTGGACGAGGCCCGCGCTCTTGGAATACAAAAAATAATCCATTACGGGCACGCCGATTTCGGAGTCAAATCAAAAATCCCAATCGAGTACGTGGAATACCCCATAAAAATCCACTGGCGCGGGGTTTTGAAAAAGGCGCTGCCCGAGCTGAGGAAATACAAGAAGATTGCGCTTGTAACAACCGTGCAGCATATTTCGCAGCTTAAGGAAATCGCGGATTTTCTTCGAGCCAACGGAAAGCAAGCCCTCATAAAAAAAGGAACGAAGGCAAAATACGCGGGCCAGATTCTGGGCTGCGATGTAAGCGCGATTGACGAAGAGGCCGACTGCGTCCTCTATGTGGGCGGGGGAATCTTCCATGCGCTTGTTGGCGCGGAGAAGCCAGTGCTTGCCGCAGACCCGTTCTCCTCGTCAGTCAGATGGATGAACGATGAAATCGCGAGGGAAAGAAAAAGAAACATGGCCGCCCTTTCGCTCCTGATGCAGGCGAAAAACGTCGGCATATTGGTTAGCACGAAGCCGGGCCAAATGCAGCTCAACCTGGCGAGAAAAATTGCCGGCGAACTGCGCGCATCCGGAAAAAATGCATTTATACTCGTCTCGAACCAAATCGACTACGAGGCGCTCAGCAACCTTTCGGGCTTCGATGCCTTCGTGAATACGGCGTGCCCCCGCATAACCGAGGACAGGGAGCGAATCCGCGCCCCAATCGCGAATGCGAAGGACGCTCTCGAGCTGCTGTGGGAGATGAAGGTCGCCAAGGAGATAAAAAATAAAAACGAAAACAAAAAATGAAACCAAACAAACAATATGGATTTGTTTTAACTCGTTTCGAGTTTATTTTTCGGGGCTTTTGGATGGGATTTGATTCGCATGGACGTTGAAACCGCCGCCCGCAAGCACGCGCTCAAGAACGCATTCGACTTCGGCAGGGCCGACATGAAAGCGGTAGTCGGGAAAGTCATAGCCGAAGTTCCCGAGGCTAGGAAGGACATGAAGGCTGCGATGGCCGCCGTGATGCGGGTAGTCGCGCAAGTAAACGAAATGAAGAAAGAGGAGATTGCGAAAGAACTGGGCCAGTACGAGTTCATAGAGAAAAAGGAGGAGGAGAAGGGCATAACGCTCCCGAATGCCGAGCAGGGCACCAGGGTCGTCACGCGCTTCCCGCCCGAGCCCAACGGCTATCCGCACATAGGCCACGCGAAGGCAGTTTTTCTCGATTACGAGGCTGCCCGCGCCTACGGGGGAGAGTTCATACTCAGATTCGACGATACGAATCCCGAGGCGGAAAAGGCGGAATTCGTCGATGCCATAAAAGATGCGCTCTCCTGGCTCGGAATTTCCTACTCGCAGGAGCTTTACGCATCGGATTTCATGCCGAAAATCTACGAATGCGCGGAAAAACTAATCTCGGGCGGACACATATACGCGTGCTCATGCCCCCAGGACGTTGTTAAGGAAAACCGCATGCAGGGAAAGGAGTGCGCATGCCGCTCCGCGCCTACGGACCAAAACATGCAGAAATGGAAGGGGATGCTCGACGGCTCGGTGAAAAAGGGCGAGGTTGCCATCCGCCTCAAGGGCGACATGTCCTCGCTGAACACGGCCATGCGCGACCCCACGATGTTCAGGATAATCGAGAGCGAGCACTACAGGCAGGGGAACAAATACCGCGTCTGGCCTTCCTACGATTTCCAGGCGCCCGTGCTTGATTCCCTCAACGGCGTGACGCACGCGATGAGGACCAAGGAATACGAGCTGCGCGATGAAATGTATTACAAAATCCTCGACATGCTCGGAATGCGAAAACCGATTCTCGTCGAGTTCTCGCGCCTCTCGATAAAAGGCATGCCAATCAGCAAGAGGCTGCTTAAACCGCTCATAGAGATCCGAAGCAAACCGCGAAGCTGAGAAAGCATCCGACCGAGGACATGGGCGTGCGTTTGGTTGAAACCGCAGATGTTTTCTACATAAGCGCCACCGACGTCGAGGGAATCAAAATAAACGAAATCTTCAGGCTCAAGGACCTTTTCAATGTCAAGCTCGTGCAGAAGCAAAACATGCTCATAGGCGAATACGCCGGCAAAGAAGTCGGCGAAGGCAAAAAGATACAGTGGGTGACCGACAGGCACCTCAAGGCAACCGTGCTCAGGCCCGGGCCGCTGCTGAAGGAAGACGACACTTATAACGAGGACAGCCTTCACGTTGAAGAGGGATATTGCGAGGAGGCGTGCTCGAAGCTCGCCGAGGGAACGGTTGTCCAGTTCGAGAGATACGGATTCTGCAGGCTCGACGGAAAAAAGGAGACGAGGTTCGTCTTCACGAACCCATAACCCAGCGCCCTGCGCGGGCTGGCTAGCATTTTTCAACCACTTTCGCGTATTTCGTGACTTCCCGGGTTCTCTCCTCTTGTACGTACCCTACCTTCTCGCTGCACTCCTCCCTCGTCACGTTTTGCGGCTCGAATACGCTAGTGCAGTTCTGGACAGTCGCGTTCTCCTGCCTCGCGACGTTCCTGCACTCGGTCATGGATGGCCTTGACTTTACCTCGTAGTAGCAGAGCCCGTCGTCTTTCACGTCATCCAGCGTCTCTTTCCATGAGAAGTTTTGCGAGTACAAGGCGGTGATTTCCCTGGTTTCCGGCTCAAAACTCACCGTGCTTCCGTTCGAAAGCTCGAGCCTCATCGCGACCGTCCAGCTGCCCGCCTCGCTCTCAAAGTTCTTTATCGTGACCGCGCAGGTTATGCTGCGCTCGAGGCACTGGGGCTCCCAGTTCACGCCGGGCGTGTAAGTCCTCTCGCAGGCCCTGCTCGTAGTGAAGTAGTATTCTCCGAACCTCATTGTCCTGTTCCCGCAAATCGTCTCAGTCCTGTTCTGCACGAAAGTGACGTTCTGGCATTCCAGGATGCTCTCGTTTTCCTCTGCCGTGAAATTCTCGCAGACGCTCAATTCCCTCGGAACCGTCTCGAAATAGGTTTCGTTTTCTGTGTAGGGGGCCTCCCTCTCGCAGTCGGCAAGTCCGAATCCCCGAATGCATCCGAAGAAAAGAATCGAAATTGAAAGAAGCAAGACTGCAAGCGGAATAGCGAGTTTTCCCATTTCGAACACCAGTTAACCCTTATCCCCCGGGCTATTTTAAACCCTCCGCCCGCCCCTCATGCCTTGCCTCCGTTTATCAAAACCCCCCTCGCCATCTCTTCCTCTATTGCGGTTGCAATCTTTTCCCTTGCCCCCTCAGTGTGGCTGTGCAGCCTCCTGGTTTTGTCCGCCAGGTCCGCGTAGCCCTTGACCATGAGCCAGGTTGATATGCTGTCATCCGCAGCGCACCGTTCGAACTCCGCGTCGCTTAGTTTCCTGACTGCCGCGGCCAGCTCCTCCAGGCGCCTTATGACGAGCCTCGTGCCGCCGTCCATTTTTATTACGAGGGGGAGCCTCTCTACCCGCTTAATCTCCCTTTTTATCCTTTTGAGTAAGTCGTTCCTGAGAAACTCGCCTCTGTCCTGCCTTTTTTTTATGCTGCCAGCGAATTCGTCGAAGCCGTGCATGTAGAGCCACGTGGAGTACTTGTCCCCATTTGCGTACTCCTCGAGTATCGTTATAGACAACCTTTTTATCGCCTCGTAAAGCTCCCCCAGATTCCGTGCCCTCGCCGCTTCTTCTCCGCCTTTATCAAGAAAGACGAAGTCCCCCATCCCGGTGCGATCGTATATGAAGCGTCTGAGTTCCTCAAGGTCGTTGGCTCCCTTGATGATGAAAAAGTCGGCCCCGCCAATTCCCGCCATGGCCGACCCTTTTGTCGAGGCGACCAGCACCGGTATCCTCGGAAATCTTTCCTTAACAAGCGCGACAAGGTCTTTTCCAGCCGGATAATCGACGTCCTTGCCCTCTCTCGGGAATATCACGTCAGTTGAGACGAACACGACGTCATCGCCATGTTTTTCGATAATCTCCCTGGCCTGCTCGAAAGTCCTCGCTATCATGACGCTCGCGCGCATTCCTATAATCTCGTAAAGCGCGGGCAGGAACTTGCTGAACCACTGCGGCTCGTCGTCAACTATGAGGAATATGAACCTGCGCGCCCTTGGCGCCCCCTCCCGTTCGGCAATTTCTATGTTCATGAGGTCCTCGCAGGCGCGTATGGACATCGCAGCGAGAACCGTCGGGTTAACTCCTGCCATGTTGAGCTCGAAAACGAAGTCTACATCCCTCGTTTGCCTGAACATAAATATCTCGGTTTCCCGGTCATGGTCTGCAAGCATCCTCTTGTTGGTGAGAAGGACTATCTTCGAGTCCCTGTTTCTCTTCCGGAAGTCGCCGTTGATTGATTTCGCGGTTTCCTCGTCAACAACGAGAACCAGCGGTTCCGCGCCCCGCGTCCTGTCAAGCTCCTCCTTTGAAACGCGCCGAACCTGCACGCCCTCGAGGCACTCCCTGCACCCGATGTTTATCCCGTTCCATATGGACTCGTTGCTAACGTAGACGAGAACATTACGTATCTTCTCTGGGTTGAGGAGCCTGCCAGAGTTCAGAAGCCTCTTAGTTGCCCTGTCCGCCGTACTGTCCGCAATGGGCCTGCTTCTCCTGAACCACGGAATTTGCGCGAACAACGTCTCCCCCTGCCCATAATTGGCGCGCAACCTGAATAAATCCCTTGCTCTCGCGGGCCAAAACATTTAAACAGTGGCGGGAAAAGCACTCCATGGCCAAACAGCTTAAGGCGAAGGCAAGGGAAAAGGAAGGAAAAGCGAGCGAGGCAAGGGAAAAGGAAAACGGGGAAAAGCCAGAGGATAAACACGAGCCCCTCGATTTCGTCGAATACTTCACGCCTGACGCGCGCAAGCTCGCCTATTTCGCGCTCCTTCTCTGCGCGGCCATAATCCCGCTTTTCGTTTTCGCCATGCTCGTGAACGTGCGCGTGGTTTACGTGGTCAACGCGCTCTTCGACCCCAGGTCCGCCATCGCCGTCCTGCCCCGCGTCGAGTTCGGTGCTGCCGTTCATACTCATCTCGCTTTCCTCGTTCAGGCTCATGGGCCCCTCGGGCGTGCTCATGGCAGTGCCGTTCACGCTCGTCTCGCTCTGCGTAGCCTACTATTTCGCGTGCATGCTCGTGCTGGTTTACGAAAAGTATTTCGCAAAAAAAGCGCAGGAAAAGGTTTCGCCTCCCCCCATTCTCGGAAAAAAACAGGAAAAAAAGCCGGCCAAAAACGGGAAGCAGTAATCCCCCCTGCCTACTCCTCAATCTCGAAAACCGCGCCTGCAGCCGAGCCCTGCTTGCCGCTTTCCATCTCCTTTGCTATTTTATCGAGCTCCTTCTTGGCAGTCCTCAGTTTTTCGGCAAGCTCCCTCTCGCGCTTTCGTATGCTTTCTATCCCTTTCCCGCTCCCTGCGCCGATGCGCTCAAGTTCCGACATGTAACCGCCGACTACGCCGGTCTCCATGGCTTTCATCTCCTCGAGACTCTCCTCGGCCTCCATTACGCCCCTCGCGAGGATGCCCCTCTTCTCGTCGAAGTCCGCCTGCAGCCTTGCCAGCTCGGCCTCAGCCTCGCCCACGCCCTTCAGGCTCTCGTCTATCCTGATGATTCCGGAAAGCGCGGACCTCACTGCCCTGCGCAGGTCTCCGGCCTCGTCGTTTATGCTGGCGTCAATCTCTTCGGCCCTTCTTATCTCCGCAGTCGCCTCGTCGGCCTTCCTGAGGCCCTCCTGCATGTTGTTCCTGATCCCCTCAAGGCCAGCCATGGCCCTCTCCCGTATCTCGTTCAATGAGTGCAAACCCGTCTCGAGACCCTCAAGCCTATCAACTTCCTCGAGTAGCATCCGTTTCGCCTCGTCAATCTTGCCGTTCGAGAGCTCCTTAATCCTGGAAACGTCGTACATCTTCTCCTCGAGCGAGTGGCCGATTTCCGCATAATCCGCGCCGAGCTTTTCCTCGGCGTCCCCCAGCTCCTCGACTCCGGCCTCGGCCTCCTTTATTATTTTTGGGAGCCTGGAAATGCTCTCCCTGAGCTTCGTTATCCTGGCTCTCTTGCCCTCGAGCTCCTCGTAGATTTTGTCCGCCTCGTCGAGCCGTGCCATGAGGTTCTCCGTCTCCCCGGCCAGCTCCCCGCGCGCGCTTGTGAGCATTTCAATCTCTTCGAGCTTTGCCCTTGCCATGCTCCCGAGCTTCTCCTGCCTCTCCCTCTGCTTCTCC
>JAPLWU010000021.1 GCA_026396425.1 Microcaldota archaeon
GAGGACGAGAGCGAGCGTAAGCAGCGCGATATTTTTCGGGGAAGACATTCCCTTCTTCACTCCATCAAAACATCCGGCAAGCCAGCTTTTCCAATTTGTGTTGTTTTTCATATTTTATCCCCTCGTGGTTTTATCATCAAACTGATAAGAAGAAACGTAAGCGATTATGGAACAAGACCATTTAGGCCAAACTCGACAATAGTCGAAACGCAAGATGCTGTCTCCCCCCTGATTCGGAAACAATGCGGGTATAATTTGGGATAACCGCTTATCTCCAACCCATTATTATGCCAGACATTGTTTATAAACTTTTTGCGGACGCATTTTGCCCTTTTTTTGGGTTTTTCAGCCAAAACCGCGCGGCTTTGCGCTTCTGCTCCTCTTACTAGTATTATAGTTACTGCGATTCCCTGCCTCAGTGCGATTCCCTGCGGGCAGGTCAAACGCGCTCCGCCAGTTCTGGAGGCGGTAATGACTTTTCTCATGTCGTGTGCCCCGCCCAAGTCCTCCTCGCGCCACCGAGGTTGCCCCTTTTTTCTTTGCTATTGCCAGAAGTATGGCTCGGAACTTTTCCGGGCCTTCACCGAACCACGCCTCGTCGTTTTTATTCAGGACGGCGGTGGGTTTGTTGGACTTGACGCATTCCGACCTGCTCCGCAACTCCCCTTCGTTTGAGCAGCTGCTCAGTATGACTACGGGCACTTTGGCATCGCTCAATACGCAGCGGATTTGCTCCAATACCTTCGGCCCGCCATAGGGCATGGTGAAGTCGATGGTGACAAGGTCGAACGGCCTGCCGGACTGTTTGGCTTTTTTGTATTCCGCAATGCCGGGCTTTCCATCGTCGGCCTCGACTATTTCGTGCGGAGTATTGCCGAGTATTTTTTTTATCGCTTCCTTCGGAATATCCCGCTCAAACTCGTCGTCGTCGATTACCAAAACTCTTATCACAAAATTCCCCAAGCAGAATTTGCATTTTCGAAAATAAAAAGGCTTTGGTAGGGGAATACGCTACAGCAATCTCTTCTCGCCTTCCAATTTCTGTATTTGCGTGATGTCCTGCGAGAATTCCAAAGTTCCGGGGAATTTTCCTTTTTCATCGCGCACGGCGAAGTAGAATTTCGGGCGTGAGATTTAAAAATTAGCAGTGGCACATGCTGTTAACGTGATTGAGGACGTAATCGGTTATCTCGGCGGATTTTTCATCATGGTTAGCTTCATCCCGCAGGTAATCAAGTCGTATAGGACGAAAAGCGTCGGGGATTTGTCCGTCGGGATGATTCTCGCGACACTGGTGGGGACCGTTTTTTGGATTGCGTATGGTTTTCTAATCAATAGCACGCCTATAATCGTAATGAACTCAATCTTCGGGATTGTAGTGCTGGTTCAGCTGTACCTGAAAATCAAACATGAAAAGTGATATTTAAGTCCGTTTGCCAGCGCGGAAGGTTTAAATATCTTTTGTGATAAATATCGCATTAGATATGTATGAAACGCGACAGCGGAGGACGCGGCGAAGCCGAAGGCCCCGGATGCATGCACTTCTTCCTTAAGGGATTCCTCGAGAAGCTCGTGCTTTCCGAGGCGGGCCAAAAGCCGACTTCAGGAATGGATATCATGGAATTCGTGAAGAGCGCGACCAACGGGATGTGGTCGCCGAGCCCCGGCGCGATATATCCGCTGCTGGCGAGGATGGAGGAGGAAGGGCTCATAAGGGCCGCGCTGTCCGCCGGCGGGAAGGGGAGAAGGAGCATAATGTACACGGCGACAGCCGCAGGGAAGAGGAAGCTCGAAACTGGCAAGAAACGGATGTTCAGGAATTCCGAGATGATGATGAGGATAATGATGCCGCTCATGATGCGCGTGATGCACGGCGGGGATGTCGAGGTGGCCAAGCTCCACGAACTTTCCGACCTGATAAGCGAGAACCGCGCGAGCATGCTCTCGATGCCGAAAAAGGAGCGGGAGAGGGAGCTCGACAGGATGATTTCTGTTTTCAAGAAGATAAGGGAGGACAGGGAGAAAGGTAAATAATCGAATTCAAGGAGGACGGGAAGAGGGGAGAAAACCGTGAAGCAATCAATTCTGGGTTGTGTTTGAATGGCTGAAGAATTCATAATAGAAGCCAAGAAGCTCTGCAAGTCCTTCGGCAGCCTGCAGGCCGTGAAATGCGTGGACTTGAAGGTGAAGAAGGGCGAGATTTTCGGCTTCCTCGGGCCCAACGGGGCGGGCAAGAGCACGGTCATCAACATGCTCACCACCATGCTCACGCCTACGAGCGGGACGGCGAGGGTGGCGGGCTATGACATAGTCGCGGAGGACAACAGGGTGCGCGAGAACATTGGAATAGTCCCGCAGGAGATACTGCTCGAGAACCAGCTCTCGGCGAGGGAGAACCTCGAGTTCTACGGAAAGCTCTACCACATGAGGAAGGAGGACATGGAGGCGAGGATTCCCGACCTCCTAGAAATGGCCGAGCTCACGAATAGGGCCAACGACCAGGTGAAAACTTTTTCCGGAGGCATGAAGCGGAGGTTGGAGATAGCCAAGGCGTTCATGCACAGGCCGAAAATAATAATCATGGACGAGCCCACAATCGGCCTCGACATCCAGACGAGGATGGTGATTTGGGAGAGAATCAGGGAGCTGAACAAGATGGGAATCACGATTTTCATCACGACGCATTACATGGAGGAGGCCGACCTGCTGTGCGACAGGGTCGCCATCATGGACCAGGGCGAGATAAAGGCAATCGGGACCCCGGACGAGCTCAAGCACGGAATCAGCAAGGGCAGCATAGTCGAGGTCGAGTTCACGGGCCCGCAGGAGAAATTCATAAAGGAGATTGGCAAGCTCTGCAACGACGCAAAGATAACCGAGAACCACGGCCATGTCGTAAAATTCACGTGCAAGGACCCGGTAAACGCGATTAAGAGAATCATAGAGAATGCCGGGCCGGCCGGAGTGAAAATCGACAACGTTTCGATGCACGAGCCTTCGCTCGACGATGTCTTCGTGCATTACACGGGCAGGCAAATCAGGGAGCAGAGCGCCGAGAACCTGCAGGGGAAATTCTTTGCGAAGATGAGAGGGTAATCGAATGAGCATGCTTGGCGACGCATACACAATCTGGCAAAAGGAGATGCAGATATGGGCAAAGACGCCTGTGGTCAACCTGGCCAGGGCATTCATGATGCCCATTCTCTGGCTAGTGATATTCGGGAACGTTTTCGGGGGAAGCGCGAGCAACGTGCCCATAGCATTGGTGATGGAGGACAACGGGTATTACGCGCAGACTTTCGCGCACGCGCTCACCGAGGGGAATACGCTCAAGATAGCGGCGAATACGAATTATGAGGACGCGCTCAATTTGCTCGATAACAGGAAAGTGACCGCAGTTGTTTTCATACCCCCCACGTTCTCGGATGAGATTAAGGCAGGGGAGCCTGCCAAGGTGCAGGTGAGCATTGACTCCACCACCCCTCTGCTTTCGGGCGCGGTTGAAGGCGCGCTTGCCCGTGCGAAGGCAACTTTTGCGGCCGGGATAGCGGCCGCGCAGAATGCCGGCGCGGACGGGGCGCCACAGGCAGGAGCTTTCGCAGGGGGAATGGGATTGATACTTGACAGGGAACTGGGAACGCTGAAGATGCTCATGGCAGCCCCGATTGACAAGATGTCGATAGTTCTCGGGAAGATAACTTCGGGCGTCACGCAGTCGCTCGTTTCCGGCGGGATTGCGCTGCTGATTGCGATGGTTATCGGGGTTCAGGTGAAGACGGGAATACTCGGAATATTTCTCGTGTTCGGCGTGCTGACGCTCGTGGCTTTCGGGTTCATCGGGATGACAGTGGCGCTCGCGGCGAGAATCAGGAGCCTGGAGAGCTTCATGATGGCAGTGCAGACGATTGTGATGCCCATCTGGTTCCTCTCGGGCTCGCTTTACCCGATAGAGACGATACCGGCGTGGCTCAAGCCGATTGCGCTCGTGAACCCGCTGACTTACGCAACCGAGGCCGTCAGGTCGCTCATGATTCGCGGGGTCATCTGGTCGACTTTCGTCTTCGATATCGCCGTGCTCGTGGTGTTCTCGGCAATAATGGTGTTCATAGGAACGCGCGCGTTCAAGAGAACGCTCGAGTGAGAGTGAGGAGCGGAAAATAATATTCAAAGGTGATTTGGATGGAAAACGAAACGAAAAAAAATGGAATGAAAATTGTTTGCGCGTTCATACTGCTCGCATTTATGGCATCGCTTAGCTTTGCGCAGGCGGCCTCTTCAACAAACTACCTGGTGGCAACTGAGGTAAAACTTACTCCGGGCGAGTTATACGCCGGGCAGGATGCGGAACTTTCCTTCGTGCTTCTGAACACATACGCTTACGATGCGAGCGGGGTAGTCGTGCAGCTCCAGGGAGGATACCCGTTCCTCGAGCTCAGCCCTGCGCAGGCGCAGAAGATAGTCACGATACCCGACGGCATAGCCCAGCTTGGCGCAGAGCCCATAGTATTCAAGATTCATGCAGACGCGCAGGCGCCCGCGGGAACTTATACGCTCAACGTTGTTGCGACTTACTCGAGCCTTGCGGAAACCATTCTGGTAAGCGGGGCGAAGACGACTCTCCCTACGGTGAAGACGGATACGATTCCGGTGGCCATAAGGGTGCGCGGCGCTCCGCACATTTCGCTCAGCCCGGTCTCGCAGGGAATCGAGCCGGGAGTGAGGAGCTCGCTCGCAATCTTGGTGATAAACGACGGCACGGACACTGCGAAGGGAGTCTCGCTCTCGCTCGGGAACACCGACGTTTTCGGGATTTTGGGGACTTCGGACGTTTACCTCGGCGATATTGAGCCGGGAAGGAGCGCGCAGGCAATGGTGACGCTACGGGCCGCGGAAAACGCGACCAGCGAGCGCCACGACTTGCCGGTGGTGGTTTCATACAACACGAAGGAGGGAAAGGAGTTCGAGCAATCGTCAAAAATCCAAATCGCGGTGAGTGTCTACCAGCCCGAGCTCGAGATTACGGTTGATGACAAATCTTCAGCACCACGCGCAGGGGAGGAGGCGGTCGTTCTTCTGTGGGTGCGGAACACCGGAGACGGGACCGCGAAAAACGTCATGATAAATACGGCCGATTCCGAACCTGTCGAGATAAAATGGCCCACGCAGAGCATCTCGCTCGGCGACATACCGGCGAATGGGAAAGTTTCCGCGTCTCTTCGCGTGAAAGTGCAGGACGGCGCAACCGCCCAGGGCGTTTCGCTTCCGATGACTGTTACTTACCAGAGCTCGAACGGCCAGAAGAGCTATGAAACAACAGACTCGCTGCAGCTGAACATAGAAAAATCGGCGAGCTTCGTGATTGAAGGCGCGAGCTCGACTCTCGGCCCGGGCGAAAAGTGGAAGCAGGTCGACTTCACAATCAAAAATACCGGCAACGTCGAGGCGAGGGAGATTAAGGCCCTTCTGAATACGCAATACCCAATCACTCCGAGCGGAAAGGAGCAGTACGTGCAGTCGCTCATGCCCGGCGAGAGCGTGAAAGTATCATTCCACGTTGACGT
>JAPLWU010000113.1 GCA_026396425.1 Microcaldota archaeon
AGGTTCTTCGTGTTAAAGCAAAACATTGAGTCGCGCACGTTCTCGCAGTTGTGGAGAAAATAAGAGTCCGAGCAGTAGTTGCAACTGTCCACCTCAAAGCATCGCGAGATGTTGTTGGAGTAGTAAGATTTTATGCACGAAGACGACGAGAAAACGGTATTGCAACCGAACAGGCGCTCTGAGTCGCGCGGCCAGTAGGTGAAGGCACAGAATTTGCAAAGGCAGTACATGCCGCCCTTGTAGCAGTTCTGGGCGCTGAAACCGACTGCCGTTTCAATGAGGTTAACCGTGGTTTTGAGCCTTATTTCAGTCGTGAAGCACGCTATTTTCCCGATAATCGACGCGGTATTCTCCAGCGTCAGCTTCTCGGCTTCGGCCTCTCCGATGCGCAAGACATCCCCGGCGAGCAGGCTTTCCTCTCTGGTTACAACTCTTTCTTTTGGAATCCACTTGTACGGAATGATGTCCGATGCGTAAAGCTCCTGCCCGCTTATGCAAGAGTTGAGCTTCCACACCTCCCTCCCGTATTTTGTAAGCCAATCGCCGTATTCGTCAAACCCCTTCGGCTGTTCCCCAAACAACGTCTGAAAGGTGTTATCGAAAGCCTTCTCAATCGGCTTGCGGTCCGTCTTCCCCTCCTGCCTTGCGGCAGCGGCAGCTTTCTTTATGTTGTCGAGCTGGCTATCGAAACCCTGCCCGAACGTCTCACCGCCTGACAGTATCTCAACTAAGGAAGGAAGTTTTTTCTTGGAGATGAGCTCCGCCCTCATGTCTTCTACGAGCTTCCCCCTTATCTTGCGGTATTTCTCGGGCGAAAGCTGCAGGTTCCCTATCACATACGGCCGGCCTTTGACATTGAAGGAGAACATGATGTTCTGGCAGTCCTCGCAACCGAAGGTGAAGTAGGAGTCGCTGCAGTTGTAAGTGCTCCAGCCCTCGAAGGCGCGCTTGTTCCCGTAGGTGTCCAAGCCCCGTATTATGAAATTCGACGTGGTATCGTTGTTCGCGCCGAACAGGTTTTCCGAGTATCTTATGAACGAGCTGTAGGCGATGTTTTTCGAGTCGCTTACGAAACCAGAGCCCAGCACATAGTGCGAATTGGTCACGTTCGAGGACTTGGAGACAAATTTTGAATTTCCGAGCACGACGTTTCCGGCGTAATAGATTCTCTCCTGAACCGCCTCGATTATGGAGTCTATGTCCTTCACGTCGTTTATCCCGAGCGGCTCGAACTTTTTGCCGAAGTCGAACTCGTCAAAGCTCGCCCACCTGGAGTTCGGGTCGTAGTGGGGGACGGCATACGTCACGACGCTATCGGATTTAGATGACTTCCGCTCAGTCATGGGGTCCCTGCCTGCGCAAATCCAGTCGGCGTAGTCCTCCAAGGGCCCAATCTCGGCCCCAAGCATGAGCTTGCAGGCCAGGTCCCACGTCTTTTGCAGCTCGGTTTGCGCCGGATCAGGTTTTTCCATACCACTCACACCTTCCACGCAGTAAAAAATCGCTGCGAAAGTTTTTACTCCAATCGTTTCGCGGCCTCTTTCGCATCGTCAAGAATCTTTTCCAGCGCTTTGATACGCCCCACAAGTTTTTCGCCAGAAGCACCGTCTATGCCCTGCCACCACCTCGCGTAGCACCAGTCAACTTGTCCTCTGAGCCATTCGAGGTGTTTCTTCAAATCTGCGGCCACATCTGTCATGTCTGGCGCTTCGACTAATAGAGGACGTGATGAATCGCTTACTGTGAGCCCATAATCGATGGAATCGCTAATTCCTTCGCGATGAACGCAGCCAATCACGAAGCCGACAAATGCGGACTCTGGCATAGATTGAACGCATTTGATGGGGCGTTCGCCGGCCGGATGGTAGGCGGTATCGTCAGCCAGAAGAAAATGTGTGGATTTGTAGGCATACCTTTGGCTGGTTTCTCGAATCCCTGAGGGGGGCGTGATAACGCTAATGGCTTTTGGGTCTATGTCTAGTATTGCTTCGATATCACTATCCGTGACTCCCGTATAGTGTTTTTTAATAGTCAAATCAAATTTGTCCTTCGCAAGGTCCGCTACAAGCCGTTCTCTGCAATCAAGCCCTCGGTATTGGCCAGGTATAATTGCTGTTAGGTAGAAGGATTCATAGGAAGAGTACAATACGCGGGAGTCAGTGTATAAGTCATATACATCGTAACGTGCCCTAACTCCTACAGTGACCTTGTCGCCTATTTTTTCTCCGTCTTTTGCCTTTATCAATAGGGTACTTGTGCTTGGGGCTTTCTCAACATCGGAGCTGGTGTCGCATATGAGGCGCTCTGAGATACAAGGAGGGAGTTTACCGCGTTCACTGGGTGATGCGGCCAATGGGGCGAAGCGCGTGTGTGAAATGGCTGGCACGCCGTCTTGAATTAGTCTTAGTCTTTCCAGCGGAGTGAGGAATCTACCGCCTTTATAAAGCGCAACGCGCGAAGACCTGAGCAATTCGCCGGTTGTACCCGCCATAGTTTTCACCTCGTTTTGTATGTTGGAACTACTCGCTCATTCTAAAGATATAAGGATTGGCACGAAAAAGCTGAAAAATTAGGAATATTTATAATACTTTAGCTCTAATAAGTAAAATATGGCTCGCGAACTCCTGGACCTTCGGGATAAGAAGATGCTACGGGAGCTCGACATGAACGCGAAGATGAGCCGCAAGGTCCTTGCCAGGCGTCTCCGCCTCTCCAAGCAGGCCGTTCTATACCGCATAGGGAAAATGCAGGAGCGCGGCCTGCTTCTCGGCGCGATAACCATATTCGACTCGGCAGTTGTCGGAAAGCGCTGGTTTAGAGTTGTGCTCCAAACGAAGAGCATGAACAAGGATGAAAAGCTCGCTTTCATCGAGTTCTTCGGGAAGCACCCGAACATTGTATGGCTCGGAGAGGTTGGGGGCAACTGGGACTATGTTATAAACTTCATGGCGGACGACCAGTTCGCCTTCAACGAGATATTCGAGCAAATTCTCTCCAAGTGGGGGCATTTCATCCAGAAATACGAGGTCCTGACTTACATAAACATCAGGGACCAGGAGCGCGCATACCTCTTGCCAGACTACAAGAAAAAGAGACAGTTCATGCTGCACGAGATGAGGTACAACCGGGAAGTAAAGCTTGACGATTTGGACAGGCGGATAATAGGCATTCTCTCAAAGGATGCGTGGAAATCGGCTCTGGAGATAGGCAACTCGCTCGGGGTAAGCTACAAAACAGTGCAGAACAGGATAAGGGCGCTCGAGCAGAACGGGGTGATACTCGGCTACAGACTTATCGTGCACCCAAGGAAACTCGGCTACGAGTCATACATGTTGTTCTTAGGCATTCACGTTTACCGCCCGGAACTGGAAAAGAAGCTTTACGAGTTCCTTGACCATCCGAACGTGACTTTCCTGGTGAAGCACCTTGGCACCTGGCGCATCGGCATGGAAGTCGAGGTATCGTCCGCAAGGGAATTCCAGGATTTTCTTATAGAATTGCGGAGCAGGTTCGGGGACATAATCTCGGCTTACGAGACTTTCCCCATATTCCACGACCACGTTATTAACTACTTCCCGGAAGCCTGTTTAAAGTAGATTAAATTGGCTCGCTTCATTTTTATTTTCCCGCGCCGATGTTGTAGACGTCCCACTTTAGGTTTTTCGTTTTTTCTATTTCTCCGGCAATCTGCTCGAGGAAAGACTGCTTTATGTTTTTGTATTTGTCTTGTGCAAGGGGCGCGTTACCGATTGAGTGGTTCAGGTTCTTCACGTTGAAGCAGAACATTGAATCTCGAACGTTCTCGCAGTTGTGGGAGAAGTAAAGGTCGCTGCTGTCCTCGCAGCTGTCGACCTCGAAAGTCCTCGTCAGCATTTTTGAATAATGGGAATTTATGCAGAAGGACGAGTTGAGGGCCGCCGAGGAGCCGAAAATGTGCTCCGAGTGCCTGGGCCAGAAGCAGTAGCCGCATTTCTTTGAATATACGTACGGGGAGCCGCGGTAGCAGTCCTCGGAATGCTGCGTAATCGCGCATTCTATCAGGTTCACAAGCGTGCCCGTTTTCCCGTCAAGGGCGAGATATGCGATTGGGTGGAGTTTTTTCGCGAGGAAATCGGAATCCAGCTTGAGTTCGCCTATTGCTTCTGGCTCTAATCTGAATTCGCCAACCTTTCTTATTTCCTCATCACCAACCAGGCGGCCTTTTATCTTGTAGATTTCCGCGACTCGCGAGAGGTAGCCTGCGGCAAAAATCCGCTGGCCCGTCAGCGGGGAAGTGAGGGAAAGCACCTCGGATTTCGGCGAGTGTTTCTGCAGGAGCTTTGAGTAGTCGTCTATGTTCTTCAGCTCCCTGCCCAAAATCAGGCGCGTCGTCTTTGAAAAGGCCGACTCGATTACGCTCTTGTCGAGCTTCTCCTTCTTTGCCCTCATTTCCAATTTGATTTCCGGGGGGTAATCGCAGGATTTTTCGATTATTTCGAGAAGCGAGAATACGCGCTTGTTCTTCTTCAGCGTATCCGCAATTTCGGATACCAGCTTGGATTTCAATGCGAGGTATTTGTCCTTTGGCAGTTCCATATTGCCGACGAGATGCATCTTTGCCTCAGCGCCGAAGGAGAACATGCAGTCGGCGCAGCTCTGCAGATTAGCCGAGTAGTAGCAGTCGCTGCTCAGATATGTGGTGTGGCACTCGAAATACCGCCTGTTCCTGTGGCCCTCGGTGCATTTTATGGCATGCTGGGATTCCGCATCGGCATAAGTGCCAAACGAATACTCCTGCATCTTCGTGGTGTCGCAGTAGGCAATGTACTTTGAGTCGTTCACCAGTATTGAGCGGTAAACGAAACTCGAGTCAACCACGTTGCTGCTTTTTTCCACGAATTGCGAATTCCCGAGGATGACGTTTCCGGTGTAGTGGAACCTTTCCTGCAGTGCTTCCACTATCGAGTCAATGTCCTTGATTTCGTTTATATCGAGGGGCTCGAAAGTTTTTCCCATGTCGAGCTGGTCGAGGCCGATGAACTTCGCTTTCTTTGAGTAGTCGACTATGGAGAGATAAACGTCGTCGCCTGCCTCGGAATGCTCAACCCTCGGGGGTTGCACGTATTCGTTTAGCCATTCCTCGAAATCCCTGAGCTCTCCGACCTCCTGGCCGAAAAGCACTTTCGTGGTGGATTTCCACGCCTTGTTGAGGTAGTTGTAAACGTCTGAGGCCATGATGACACTATCCACTGCTTGTTGATTCTTAGGCATGAACTTGTTAATATGGATTTATAGACAAAGTTCCCCGAGGTAAGTCTCGGGAAGGCGCTGCAGAAAAAAAGATAGCGTCTTGCGGGGTTTATATCGTGAAAACGCCATTCTTCATTATTGTCTTCCCATCAACCTTTATTGTGCAGTTGAGAGGGATGCAGTCAACATGTGACTTCGCGCTCCACGTGGCTTTTGTTTCGTCCCCGTAGGAATCACCAAATGCCATATGGATTCCCGGCAATTTCTCGTCCTGAAGCAGGTTTCCTATCAGCTTGGTCAGGCCTACGTTAGTCCCGATTGCAAATTCGCCGACTCGGTTTGAATTCTCTCCCTGCTTGAGATAGTTGATTAGTTCTGCTTCTAGTTTTTTGTTTCTGGACTTAACGCTGGTTACAAACGAATCCTTTATCTCTATTCTGACCGAGCTTTTCAAAATACCGTATTTTTCGCTGAAATAATCCCCCAGAATGCCGTTGACGACGAATACGCCGTTTACTTTCGCGGGGCATGTGAAAACCTCGCCTTCCGGCAAGTTGCCCCACTTGCCCTGCTCGTGAAATTTGCCCTTGGAGTTTACCCATTTCATTTCCGGGCTGAATTCGGCGACTAGTCTCGTACCGGCAGGGGTGGAAACTTCTATCTTTTTTGCCCCCTTGACGATATCGTAGACTTTGTCGCTCATCTCGTGAACTTTCGAGTAGTCGACACACATGCCGTCTCTCATTATCTCTTCGCTTATGCTTATCATGTGGCCGTGACGGACTTTGAGGGTAGAAACAAGTTCCTTAATCAAAGGCATCCTGAATTTTATCTCTCCAGGCTGGCCGGTCGCAACGTAGAAAGTGACGGTTGGTTTAAAAGTTTCTAAGTCGGCTTTGAGTTTGCCAGGAAGTTCGACCAAAGGCCTTGTGCCGTAATCTTCAAGCACGACGAGTTCTACGTTTGGAGTTATTTTTTTAGCCTCCTTGTAGATGGCCATTCCGATGTTCTTTCTTGCCTTGTCAGTCATTATGAAAACTTTGTCGCTGGATTTGACGCCCATGCAGGTCACAACCGCCTGCTTTGCCCCGTATTGCATTGTTTTTTCAGAAGTTTTTGGGGGCACTAGGTGTTGTCCCGCAATTTCTCTCTTTGACTCGACTCTTGAAGCATCTCGCTTAACGACCATCATGCGACCACCCTAGCAAATTACGCTTTTTAATTTTATAAACTTATTGCGCATCAAAAATTCGAAAAAGAAGTCGGAAAAGTAGGAAAACGACTGGTTTAGTCCTGCACCTTGTGCTCGTTCCTGAAGCCGAGAATCCTCTTGCTCCTGCCTCCCCTGTGCTGCTGGATGTGGTGGCGGATTTCCGAAGTCTTGTTGATTATGTCGCGCCTGCCCGTTTCTATGTCGATGAGGATGAACTTGCGCGAGACGTTGCGCATGAGCGCGGATTTCCAGATTATGGAGCGCATGGAGTCTATGAGGCTGGGGTCGCTCGAAGAAAGGATGAGGACCGCTATGTTCGGGGCGAATTCCGTGAGCTTCCAAAGCCCGAGCATTGCCTGCTCCTTGTCCTCTGCGAAAACCACCGCTGCCGAGGCAGGAGAGGCGAGGGCGCAGTCCACCTTGCCCAGCTCTGTTCCTGTGTTGACTATGACTTCCACCTCGCGCGAGCAGTGCACGTTGTGCGAGGAGGCAAGCTGGAGATAGTAGTCGCCAACCGTCTTCCTGAGGTCGCCAGGATTGCCGCGGACGTATTCCAGGAGTTTTCCAACGTTCGCTACCTCGTCTTCCCAATTCAAGCTAACCATTTAACCACCACATATTCACGCCTGAAACGCATTTCACCATGTCGTCCACAAGCCCAAGCCACGTAAGGCGTCGCATACCCACATCCAACGAGGCGAACATGCGTTCACGCATAACCCAGCTCGGATGTGGGTATGCGGTGAGTATGTGACTTCCGTATCCGCTGAAGCATTCATGCAAGACTGGTCAGGCTTGAATGGGCGCGGGGAGTATTTAAATATTTGTCCGCCCTTCTCTAAACGGTGGAAAAATGCTAAACATCGAGGAAGCGGCGTATCTTGTGCGCATCGCGCGGTCG
>JAPLWU010000084.1 GCA_026396425.1 Microcaldota archaeon
TTTCTCTCGGCGCTCCTTCCCCGCTTTCGCGGGGACAAGCCTCGTCGCGCCCGCGCCCGCGTCTCTGCGGTGAAATCTTTCCCCTCGGCGAGATAAGCCCAATCCCGCCTCTGGCGGGATAGCCTGGCCCCTTCTCCCTCAGTCAATATTCATTTTTCAAGGTTTGACCCAATACTGATCGGCACGGAATTTGTCATGATGGATAGTCCTCTTGGAAAGGGTGTGTATTTTTCGCACAAAAGAACCAGAAGAATTTATCGTCATAAGTTGTTTAAACGCTTTAACTTATGTCATATCAACGACTTATGACATATATTTGCCTTGACTTCTGGGCAATTACGTGATATTCTGAGAGGATGACTAACGCCGATCCGCCTCGCGCTAAACCGGGTCCAACGCCTCGGGCTCCGGTTCGGGCGCGGGACATTCACGGTCTCAAGTACTTCAATAATATCAAAAAGCTCCTCAAATCGCTTCATTCGCACAAGGACTGCCCAAATCGAGACCTTCATTATGACGAATTCGCCGCGCTGATTTTGTTGCACTTCTTCAATCCAGTACTGGAGAGCCTGCGAGCGACTCGGCAAGCGACCGAGTTGGAGAACGTGCAGCGCAAGCTTGGTGTTGGGCGCACGAGTCTGGGGAGTCTCTCGGAGGCTTCGCGGAGATTCGATCCTGCCCTTTTGCGGGAGATTGTACAGGAACTGGCGGGGGAGGCGGCTGCATGTGATGGGCATGCGAGGCCGACGGGATTGGATAAGGAACTCGATGTAATCGCGATGGACGGGAGTTTGCTCGATGCGCTGCCTCGGATGGCGTGGGCATTGTGGTTGGACAAGGAACACCGAGCGGTCAAGCTGCACGTGGAATTCGACGTTCTGCGGGGTGTTCCGCAAGACGTCACGGTGACGAATGGCAACGGCAATGAGAAGCAGGTCATGCGCCAGGTTTTGGAATCTGGGAAGTTGTATCTGATCGACGCAGGCTATGCGGAATATCGCTTTTTTGAGGATATTCGGAAGGCAAAGAGTTCGTTCATCGGACGGTTGCGCGACAATGCGGTTTACGAGATCATCGAGGAACGTCCGCTCACGGAGACGGATCGGGAGGCTGGAGTAGGGTTTGACCGCGTGGTTCATCTGGGTTGCGAGGCGAAACGGATGGATTTGTCCGGGCCTGTGCGCGTGATCCAGGTCGAACTGGAGAGTCCGCCCGAACGAGGGCTTGCGCGGCGTGCGTCGAAGGTTTCGAGCAAGAAGACGTTTCGTCACCGCCCTGAGGAATATGTCCTTCTTCTGGCCACGGATCGAATGGATTTGCCTGCCGAGATCATTGCTTTGCTGTATCGCTTCCGGTGGACGATAGAGTTGTTTTTCCGCTGGTTGAAGACGGTGCTGCGCTTGCGGTCCCGCGTCCCGCGGGATTTGAATCCCCACGCGGAGTGGAGATTCTCGTCTATTGCGCCCTTATTGCTACGCTCTTGGTGGTGCTTTGGACCGGCCGCAAGCCGACCAGACGTACACTTGAAATGATCCAACTCTATTTTCAGGGTTGGGCGAAACTCCACGAACTCGAAGCTCATATTCAAAGCCTCGAAAAAAGTGTGAAGTGAACCCGGGAGCGATTCCCTCTACCGCCCACCGGAAAGGGGTTATTATCGGCACACCACGCCAGAACCCAACCAGAATTACGTCTCTTTTCCTGCCTTGACCCCATACCCATTATCCCCTACAATTACCGTGCCGATCAGTATTGGGACAGACAGTATTTTTGGTGCTGCCTTGTTCCAGGCCGATATCGGGACCCTCGCCGGTGGGCATCTTGTCGGTAGCGAGGGCGTCTCGACCTTGCTCAACGGCACAACTACTCAATAGCGAGTTTTCCCCACAACACCTAACGATAGTCCGATTGCGCTTGCCGCCTCTCCTCGAGTAACACCATCGAGTCCGCCCAAGGTAACTAATCCGACTCCACATGAACCCCTCGCCGCCCCCGGATCTTACATGGAGAATCATGTGACCTCGGCGGAAATTGCTCGATTCGGATCTTCCCATGAGCATTCTCCCCTTTCTCGTCTTGACACAG
>JAPLWU010000043.1 GCA_026396425.1 Microcaldota archaeon
AGGTTAGGGAGGATAGGATTTTGTGAGGTGTGCAGATGCAGAGAACCTTGATTATACTAAAGCCCGACTGCGTGAAGTCCGGGAATTGCCTTAATGTGATTGGGATGATGAAGGCCGGCGGATTCGAGATTGTGGCCGCCAAGGCAGTGCAGCTCGACGATAAGATTCTGCGGGAGCACTATGCCCACCACGCGGAAAGGCCTTTCTTCCCTGCGCTTTGCGAGTTCATGAAGAGCTGCAAGGTGCTCGTCATGGTCGCGCAGCAGGAAGACGCGGTCAATGCATTCAGGGAGCTGTGCGGGCCGACCGACTCGAATCTCGCAAGAAAGGAGTCGCCCAACTCGATAAGGGCGAAATATGGGAAAGATAAAAGCGAGAACTGCGTGCACGCCTCGGATTCTGATGCAACCGCGAGGCTGGAGGTCGGGAGGTTCTTCACGAAAGATGAGATTGCCAAAATGGGGAAGCCGATGGCACAGTCGGAAATCGAGAACGAGATTGCAAAGTTGTATAGGTAGGCAGATGGGCCTGGAATCGCGAGCGAGATTGCGAGAGTGTATGGGTAGGTGTTTGTTGTGCTGCTGGAAAAAGGGGAAATAATGAGGAGGGGCGCTGTTTCCGAATTCATCGGGGATGGGCAGTTCCAGCCCTGCGGGGTGGATTTGACCTTGAGGGAAGTGCATTCGCTCGAAAGCGGGGGAAGCATTGATTTCGACAATAAGGAGAGAAAATTGAGCGAAACGAAAAAGATTGATTTTGATGGCGAATGGGTGCATTTGAAGAAGGGAGCGTACAAAATTGTTTACAACGAAATTGTTTCAATTCCGCCCGATTGTGCCGGAATGGCCCTGCCCCGTTCGTCGCTTCTGAGGTGCGGCGCCTTCGTTCACTGCGCATTATGGGACCCGGGCTACCGCGGGAGGAGCGAATCCCTGCTCGTGGTCGAGAATGAGAAGGGAATAAAGCTGAAGAAGAATGCGAGAGTGGTGCAACTGGTGTTAGTTAGATTGGAAAAACCAGCGAAGGAGTTATACGAAGGAAAATACAAGAATGAAAACGTGAAGTTGTGAAGTGGAAAGCGAGGAATGTGCTGGGAAGTATGCGAGCGAAAACGTAAAGTTGAAAGCGAGGGGATATGCGAGCGAGAATGTGAAGTCGTGAATGGAAAGCGAGCGAGAATGTGAAGGAATGAAGTTGAAATGTTGATTGGGATGATAAGACAGCCAATAGTTGCAGTTCTGGGCCACGTCGACCATGGCAAGACGAGCTTGCTGGATGCAATCAGGAAGACGAGCGTGCAGAAGAGGGAGAGCGGCGGAATCACCCAGCACATAGGGGCGAGCGAGGTGCCTGCCGAAACCATCAGGGAGATTTGCGGCCCGCTGCTCGAGCAGTTGAAAATCGAAGTCAAGATTCCCGGATTGCTGTTCATTGATACGCCAGGGCATGTGGCATTCACCAATCTGAGAAAAAGGGGCGGGAGCATTGCCGACATTGCCGTGCTGGTAATCGACATAATGCAGGGAATACAGCCACAGACGAGGGAGGCAATGGAGATTCTCAAGGAGTTCAAGACTCCTTTCATCGTCGCTGCCAACAAGGTGGACATGATTGACGGCTGGAAGGCAAAGGGCGGCTCGTTCTTCGCCTCTTTCGCCCAGCAGAACGAGATTGTGAGGACGAGAACCGAGGACAAGTTCTATGCGCTGGTGGGGAGGCTGCACGACTACGGGTTCGAGGCGGAAAGGTTCGACAGGGTGGAGGATTTCACCAAAACGGTTGCGATAATTCCGACTAGCGCAACGAAGGGCGAGGGGATTCCGGAATTGCTCATCTCGCTCACCGGGCTTTCGCAGAAATATTTGGGAAAAAGGCTCGACATCGAGGTGAGCGGACCGGGAAAGGCGAGCATCCTCGAGGTCAAGGAGGAGAAGGGACTGGGGAATACCATCGATGTTGTTCTTTACGATGGAACGCTGAAAAGGAACGATTTGGTCGTTTTCGGAACTGCGAATGGCGCGAGCTCCACCAAAATTCGGGCTTTGTTGAAGCCGAAGCCGCTCGATGAGATACGCGACCCGAGGGAGAAGTTCGATTACGTGGACGAGGCGTATGCTGCGGCTGGAGTGAAAATTTTCGCCCCGGGATTGCAGGATGCGCTCGCAGGCTCGCAGCTGCTGGTTGCGGAAGGCAACGAGGAGGAGCTCAAGCTGAAAATTTCGCAGGAGATTAAAAGTTTGTTTGTGAATACGGGAGGAGCGGGCGTGATTTTGAAAACCGACGCGCTCGGCTCGCTCGAAGCCATAACGAAGATGATTGAAAAGGAGGGAATCAAAATCAGGAAAGCGGAAATTGGCAAGATAACGAAGCTCGATGTGGTGGAAGCTTCTGCGGTGCGCGCCGAGAACGAATTCCTCGGGGTGATTCTTGCCTTCAACGTGAGCGCGCACGAGGAGGCGGATGAGGAAGCCAAGCGGCTCAAAGTGCCAATCATGCACGAGAAAGTCATTTACCAGCTGATTGACGGTTACAAGGAGTGGGTGAGGAAGGAGAAGGAAAGGGAGAAGACGACTGCCTTCGCAAGCCTGGTCCTGCCAGGGAAGTTCAAAGTCCTGCGGGGATGCTGCTTCCGCATGAGCAAGCCCGCCATTTTCGGGGTGGAGATTCTCAGGGGGATAATCAAGCCCGATTACGAAGTGGTGAACTCGGAGAACAAATTCATCGGAAAGATAAAGGCGATACAGGACAAGAAGGAGAGCCTCCCGGAGGCCAAGAAGGGGATGCAGATTGCGGTGAGCATGAACGAACCCACAATCGGGAGGCAGGTGTGCGAGGATGACGTCTTGTATGTTCGCGTGCCCAAAAGCCACAGGAAGATTCTGCTAGAAAAATTCGCGGAGAATTTGACGGATGAGGAGAAGGCCCTCCTTGAGGAGATTGCGGCAATTCTCGAGAAGGAGGGCTAGAGTTTTTACGGGTTATTCATCAGACCACCTCACCCGCAGCTGCCTGGCGGCCACTTGAACCACCAGTCTCCCTGCGCGGCCGGTATTTTCGGCGGATTCTTCGAAATTTCCTCCACCTTTTCTTTCAGGGCTATAACCGCGTCCAAACCCTCGTTTTGCTTCATGCCGGGGTAGAAAGGGGACGCGATTTCCGCAAGCCATCTGGCAAGCTCCGGCTTGCCTTTTAGCTTCCTCGCCGCATCGTCTTTCGAGTCGCTGAAGAAAACGTAGTCCGTATACGCAATCTGCCTTTCGAGCGGCCTCGTGTACCAGAAAATCTGGTAGTCCGATTCCTTGAATCCCATGCTGTCTATCCCGGTAAAAGACCCGACAATGATTTCCTCCTTCATCGAATCCAGAATCAGCTTGTCGAACGCTGTCTCTGAAGTCGGCCCGAGCTTTGCCCCGATTCCGTAGGTTTTTTCCAGGTAGAGCGCCTCTGCAATAACCAGCGGAGTGTACCACTTCTGGTATTCCTCGTTGTATCTGCTGTATTGTGCGGTGCGTTTCAGCGAAACCGGGGCTTTTAGCAACCAGGGCGGATCCGCCGCGCAGAATGAGATGGCCCTCCGCAGTTCCTGCAGGTACTTCTCGTTGCCGTTCCATAAATCGTCGCC
>JAPLWU010000093.1 GCA_026396425.1 Microcaldota archaeon
TGCCGCCCAATATGACCAGGTATATTATTGCGAAAAAAGGCGACTGGTATGCGACCGCCGGAAATGCGAGGATTGCGCCCGCGATGAGGCCCACAGGAGGCCTGAAATACGCGAGCAGGCCCGAGATGCCGACTATGAGCGCGGTTATCGGGAGCGGGTAGAAGGGAAATGCGACCAGGAGCGAGAGGATGCCAGCCATGACGAGCAGGGCCCTAGCAAGCTCCTCGTTCCTCTCCAAGTCGAGAATGACCGCCTCGTATTTCTTGGCCTTGAGGGAACCCCCGTCCTTTTCGGCTTTCTCTCCCATGCATTACCTCTTTATTATTCTAATATAAATGTTTAATGAGCGCGGATTACCTCTTTATTATTCTAATTTATTATTCTAATATAAATGTTTAATTTGTTGTTGATTCCCGCAACTTATTAAACCCCTTCTCCCATAATAAATATTGTTGATTTTCGATGTTAGACCTCATGTCGGCTGCAAGGAGGAAGGCCCCGCAGGCCCAGCCTCAGCCCGGCGAGCCGGCCGTCTTCAGGGACTCGGTTCTCGAGGCCGACCCGATACTCTCCAAGGCGGCCTCGGAAAGGGCGCTTTCTGAAGTAAAAATCACGAGGCAGGCCCGCGAGGAAACCGAAATGTCCGTCGCGAGGCTGAAGGCCAAATTCGACAAGGCAAAAGGGAAAGCCCAAAAAGGCAGGCCTGCAAAAGGCCAGGCGAATGAAGAAAACGAAAAACCAAAAGAAGGAAAGAAAATCAACTTCTCGTTCTTCGGGTTCAAGAAATAAAGAAAGGTAAGAAATAAGAAATGTAAGAAAAAATAAGAAACAATAGAAATAAAGCGGAAAGCGGCTTATTTCGTTTCCTCTGCCGCTTCGGTTTCATCCGCTTCTTTCTTCTCCTCGACTTTCTCCTCCTCTTTCATTGCCATGTCGTATTTCTCGATGCACGAGACTTTCTTTATGTTCGGGAGGTATTCGCCCACGTTTTTCACAAGCGCGTCCTTACCCACCATGAACTCGACGTCCTTCTTCACCTTCTCGCCAAACAAGAGCTCGAGCTCCCCTCCTGCCAGCTTGGCCTCGCCCTCAATCTTGCTCTCCTTCATGAGAGCCTTCACTTTGGCCTCGTCCCCCTCAATGGCCTCATCGACCGACAAATCGTAAACCAGCTTATGGCCCGCGAGAGGATGGTTGAAGTCGACGAGCACTCTTCCGCTCGTAACGCTCTTCACGGTTGCAACCCTGTTGTCGAGCTCTACCGGCATCCCGGGGTAAGGCGTGATGTCCCTTTTCGTGAATTCCGAGAGCGGCATCACGCGCACGAGCTGCGGGTCCCGCTTCCCGAACGCCTTTTCCGGTTCGACCTCAATTTTCCTGGCCTCGCCCGGCTTCATTCCCTCAAGCGCAGAGTCGATACCCTCTATGACGTTTCCCCTCCCAATCACCACCAGTTTCGGGCCGTAGTTCCTCCTCTCCTCGAATATGTTGGCCTTCCTTGCCTCCTCCGCGTCCGTAGTGTCGAACACGTCGCCCGTCACCGCCCTTCTGCCAGTGAATCTTATGCGCACGAAACTTCCCTTGTCCATCCAAATCACTCCCCGTCATTCTTTTGCTTCAGTTGCTCCAACTCAAAATCATTTTAAACTTTTACGTGGGAAACTAGCTAAATATGGTTAGCATATTCCGTAGCACTTTAATAAAACTTGCCGTTATCGTAATTTGCCTGGCCTTCCTTCTTGAGGTGTTCGCTTTCCAGAGGAACCAGTCCGGGTCCACAACTCCGGAGACAAACGACACCGAGGAAGGGCCTTCCACGGTAGGGGCGGGCTACGGCAACGTGACGATAGTCTCGTATGGCGACTCGCTCGGCTCCGAGGTGAAGGTCTACAACTACACTCCGGAGGCGAAATCGATTGCGGCCTCGCTCGTTTCGCGCGGGCTGGCCCTCTATTATTCCGAAACCCCATCGGGCGCGCTCGTGATAAACCTGCCAAGGGGCTCGAACATCTCAGCAATCGCCTCTGAACTCGAGGGCCTCAACCTGCCGATGAGGACGAGGGCCCTCGTGCGCTTCACCGCTCCGGTCACGTTCACCACGGACGCTGGCCCGGTGACATTGGAAGTCGGTTCGCTCTACATGGAGCTTGACCCGGGCCTCCCGGCTGGCAGGCTGATACCCGTCCGGGTGCAGGCGAGCATAAGCGGGGGGAGGGCGGTCGACAAATACGTCGAGCCCTACTATAACGTCGAATACTTCTACGCGCCCGCGGCCATAACCGGCCTTACCGGCCACTATGTGACCGCCGGATTCTTCGCCTGGGAGAACAGGAGCTTCGATGCTGCCGCAATAGCCACCAACCTCTCTGGACAATTCTCGAATTTCTCGTTCCTCCCGCTGCTCAACAATTCGGTTGGCTTCCTGCGCCCGCTCAATGCAACCGAGTTCGAATCGCTCAAATCCCTCAATCTTTCGTACGTTTCGTCAGTTGATTCCTCCTCCGCCTCGATTGCCAACAACTTCACTGACAAGCAGAAGCTTTCCGAGGACTTCTCGGCGGCGCTGCCGCCCGAAATTGCCTTCTCGCTCTCATACCCATATTCTCTCATGCGGATGGAGTTCATTGACAACGCGAGCAGAACGTCCGAGCAAATAGAGGGAATCCTCAATGCCAGCATGCCGTCCGCCTCTCTCGTAGACATATACCGCTACGCCAACGTCGCGCTCAACAAGACGGTCGTGAACCCGGACAGCGGGCTTTCCTACAGGGTGCTCCCGTCCTCGGTGCTCGTTCCGGTCACGCCGGACAGGGCGGTCAACGACACGCTTCAAATCTACATAAAGGCCAGGACCTTCTCGGACTTCATCCTCTCCTACGAGTACGTCCCATGAGCGCGGCATCCTTCTTTAAATAGTTTGCAAGAGCTAATACGCTACCTATTCTACCAACGTCTGGGTGGCTTGACGATGCAACAGATTGTATTCACTCCGAAGCTGTACGGCGAGGGAGAGAAAAAACTTTTCACGATGGGCCAAGCGATAATGCGCGTCCGCAGGGGAGGCCCGCTCGACTTCTCCAACCAGCTCCTCACGGAAGGCGACAGAAGGAGCATGTCCCGCGAGGGGGTAATGGCTGCATTTGACGGAAGACTTCACCCGGTGAGCGAGGAGTTTAGGGAGGAGCTGGGAAGGGCCCGCTCGGTCGCTCTCCCCAGCCTATTGGTCCGCCCAAACGGCAGCGAGCCTGTCGTTTACAAATTTCTTGACGAGGTTTTTGTCGTCCACACGTCGGATTCGGCAGGGAAAGGGGACAAACTGTTCCTCGCCTCTTCTTTCGAGGCCGAAGCTCGCGGAAGCACCTATCACATCCGGGCCAAAAGCGATGGGATGCGCCCTGATTTTTCCGGGGGAGTCTGCAACGCGGGTTGCTTTGTCGGACTTCTGACTTTTTGTGCTGGCGACCCCAATGCACAGCTGCGAATCGAGCCGCCCTTCCCGCGCGTCGCAATCGCCTGCCTCACGGCCGAGCACGCCCTTTCTTCCCAGAGGCGTTCGAATTCCAGAACGCCCGACATGGGCAAGGTCGCCAGCTGAGTGCTTATGGAGCTGGTCCGCCCCTCAAAGCTCGGCTCGAGCCAGAGCATTTTTAACCTTTAGTCGCCAACTGGCACTCGGCTTTGCATGAAAAAAAGAAAAGTCCTCATCGTCTGCAGTTCGAGCCATCACCACATATCCACGCCCGACTGGGTGGACTTGCGGCCAAAGGATAACCTGCCGAGGGCGCGGGTATGTGACGGAAACACGGAAAAAATAGCAAAGGCCATGGCAAAAATCCTCGATGCGAAATTGGTAAAAACAGAAGAAGTTGGGCCGGCGACTCTCGAGAAAATTTCGAATTATGATTTTGATTTGATCGGTTTTGGCTCAGGGGTTTATTTTTCAAAACTCGATAAAAACCTGCTCGATTTGGTTGACCGCCTTCCCCAATCCAATGGCAAGCTGGCGTTCATTTTTTCCACGAGCGGCCTGCCAGAAATAAAATTTGTCCATGGGTTTTCGCGTTCGCTGAAAAACAAACTTCTCGAAAAAAAATTTGTTTTGGTTGGCGAATTCTCGTGCCGCGGCCACGATACGAACGGATTTTTCCTCAAGCTAATCGGCGGAATCCACAAGGGAAGGCCGGATGAAAAAGACATCAACGCAGCGGAAGCATTCGCAAGAAATCTAAAAGAAAAGCTCGAGGCTCGCCGGCCGAAAAGTTCGTGAGAACAGCCAAAAACTTCGCGAGAAACATTCTCTGGGAAAAGTTGAAAGGAAATTCGCGAGAAATCTGAAGGAAAAACTCGAAACCTGAGAGCCGATAAATCAAGTTGTCTTTTTCATCTGTCGAGGAATTTGAGCAGGTTCCTCATGAGTTCCGTCGGTATGGCATAGACCCTGGTGTTGCTCTTCTCGTTGGCGAGGTTGTTTATCGTCTGCAGGGTCCTTATGTGGAGGGCGCCCGGAGTAGAGGTGAGCTGCTTTGCGGCTTTCACGAGGTTCTGGGATGCCGCGAGCTCCCCTTCGGCCTTTATTATAACGGCGCGCTTCTCTCTTTCGGCTTCAGCGGCCTTCCCTATTATCCTTATTAGGTCGGGCGGGAGCTCGATGTCCTTCAATTCGACGCTCTCCACCTTTATCCCCCAGGGGTCGGTTGCCTTGTCCACTATCTCCTTTATCTTGCCCGAAGTGGTTTCCCTCTGGCCGAGAAGGGAGTCAAGGCTCGTCTCGCCCACGACATTCCTCATCGAGGTCTGGGCGAGCTGCGAAGTGGCATCGTAGTAATCCTGGATTTCCATCACCGCGAGCTTGGGGTCGGCGACCCTGAAGTAAAGCACCGCGTTCACCATTACAGAAACATTGTCCCTGGTCATTATATCCTGCTTCGGGACGTCGATTGCGTTGACGCGGATGTCTATCCTGCGCCACGTCTGGATTACCGGGATGACTATCTGTAGGCCCGGCTCCATTATGCCCGAGAACTGCCCGAGCGTGAACTTTATGCCCCTCTCGTACTGGTTGACTATCTTTATCGAAGAAAGCGCCAGCAGGATTATGACTATCGAACCCGGGAAACAAAGAAAAGCCAGCAGTTCGGCAATCATTTCTTCACCTTTTCCTTCCCCTTTTCTTCCTGGCCGTAACCGTCGTAGGGCTTCAGGACATCGAACGGGATGAAGAAAGATACGGTATTGGAGGGGTCGGAAGCAACATCGTTAAGGCTCTGGAGAGTCCTGAGGTGGAGCGCTCCGTTCACGGACGAGATTATCGAGGCCGCTTTCGTCACCTTCTCAGCAGCCGCGGCGTCGCCCTCAGAGCGGATTATGACCGCCTGCTTGAGCCGTTCTGCCTCGGCCGCCTTTGCCATTACCCTCTTCATGTCATTCGGAAGCTCAATGTCCTTGAGCTCCACGTCATGGAGCTTTATCCCCCAGGAAGAGGCCATCTGTTCGACTATCCCCATTATTTTCTGGGAAGTCGACTCCCTCTGGCTCAGCAACTCGTCCAGAGTTATGGAGCCGACAACATTTCTCATGGTGGTCTGGGCGAGCTGCGAAGTTGCGTACATGAAGTCGTTGACTTTTATGACAGACGCCGCGGCGTCGACTATCTTGAAATACAGGACTACGTTCACCTTCACGGAAACATTATCCTTTGTTATCGCATCCTGCGGGGGCACGACTATAACGCGGACCCGCATGTCTCTTGACGTATACGCCTGCAGTATTGGAATGACGAACCTCAGCCCCGGCTCGAGCGTTCCGCTGTATTTCCCCAGCGTGAATAATACGCCCCTCTCGTACTGGTAGATGACCTTGGCGCAAGCCAGAATCAGGAATAATACGAATACGCCGAACAGTATGAATATAATCTCGAAAGCCATCCGCATCCCACCTTAGATTACTATGCGGGAGAATGCTTTTATACTTAATCGCGCAGGGCATTCTCTCAAACTTTCGTTAGGCCTGGGTCGAAGAGCCATACCGCGAGAAGCAGCTCAACGAACACTAGAATCCCGCCAGCGACGATTGCCATGGTCATCCTGTTCGGCGACCTTTCAACGTGGAAGTCGACCGAGTGGAGCAGCCAGTGGGCGCCCATGTAGAGCAGGAAAACCTTCACCGCGCTTTCGAGCGAGCCGCTCATGAACAGGAGGAGCAGGAGCACGGCGACGTGTATAAGGCCGTCCTTCAAGGCGTGGCTCGCCCTGTGCTTGGTCATCTCCGCAAAAAAGAAGATAACCGCTATTATGAACGCGATGGTGACGAGGCTCCAGAGCGCGGCCGAAGTTTTCGGCCCGACCTCCAGCCCGAAAATCCGAATCACGAAAGATGAAACCGGAAGCGCTACCAGAGGAACGAAAGTGCGCATCGAGGGGAACATCGAGTGGTAGCTCCAGCTCTCGCGCGCGAGGTTGTCGCTCCTTTTCTCATAAGCCGGCCTGTCGGCGTATATTACTTTTTTCGCAAACCCCCGCTTGTAGCCGTAAACCTCCTTATCGGCCATCTCCTCGTGCGGCTGCTCCTCGCTTCCGGGTCCGGTCCATTGCCTTTCCTCGGCGAAAGTTTCCCTTTTCGGCTCATCAGAGCCCCGGCCCCCGTATTCCTGTCCCGTGCTCCACGGCTGTTCCCCCTCCGCGTCATCTATCTTTTCGCCGAAAATACTGACCTGGCCCGTGGCGAAATCCAATGAGTCTTCAGCCTCGCCGCGCCTTGCGCGCTTCTTTTTGGCCATGCCCTAATCTTGCCAAGAATAGTTTTTAATCTTTCTTTACTAATCAATACCGTGTCTTTTGCGATGCCCCTCATAGTAATAGGCCTTCTCGCGCTTTTCGGCGAGCTTTTCCTGCCAGGGGGCATAGCGGGCATAATTGGAATAGGGCTCATTGCATGCGGGGTGCTCCTTTCCACGGGCGTTTCGTCCGAGGCTTCTGCCGCGGGCGGGATTCTGACAAGCGCGGTTGCCGCGGTAGTCGTTTATGTTTACTGGAGAAAGGTCCGCAGGTCCCCCCTCAAGAGCGGCGCGGACGCTTTCGTCGGCCTCGAGGCGACCGTAATCACCAATTTTTCCGGTGGGAAAGGCCAGGTGCGCCTCAAGGGCGAGGACTGGAGCGCGCGCTCGCACGGCGAAAAGAGCTACAAGCGCGGCGACAAGGTCAAAATCACGGGGTTCGAAGGGGTTTACCTAGAGGTCGATTAAGGTGGGCTTCGAAGGCATCGTATTCCTCCTGCTCGGAATCGCCGTCTTCGCCATAGCCGCCCGCGCCGTCATATTCATCTACCAATACGAGGAGGGAGTCCGTTTCAGGTATGGCAGATATCTCTCAAAACTCCCGCCCGGGCCGAATTTTCTCGTTCCGCTCATTGACGTCGTATCCATAGTCGACATGCGGATAAGGTCGATGGAGGTCCCTCCCCAGAAGGTCGTGACTTCGGATAACGCGGTGGTGATGATAGAAGCGGTCATATACTACAGGCCCATCGACGCCGAGAAGATAATCCTCCACGTGGCGCAGTACGAGAAGGCTTCCGTACTCCTTTCCCAAACGTCTCTTCGCGCCATCGTCGGCGAGATGATATTCGACAACCTGAATTCAGAACGCGAGTACATAAACCGCAGGCTCAAGGAGAGCCTCGACAGGCTCGCGGAAAGCTGGGGGATAATGATAATAAGCGCGGAAATCGGCGAGGTCAACCCTGAAGCAGGTGCGCGCGGAAAGGCTCAAGCGGGCGGCCATTCTCGAGAGCGAGGGCCGCAAGGCTTCCATGATTCTCTATGCCGAGGGGGAGAAATTTTCGACTCAAACCATTGCGGGCGGCACGGCCAAGGCCAAAATAAACGTCTCGAGGGGCGAGGCCGAGGGAATCGGCATAGTCGCGCGCGAGGCGGATGGCATAACCGGCACCGCTCTTTCGTTCTGGGAACTCAACATGTGGAAGACGCTCTCCAGCAGCAAGAATACTACGTGCGTTCTTCCGTATAACATCACCGGCTGGTTAAAGTGCATGCGCGGAATTGAAGGCGAGGGGGGATGAGATTTAACTGACGTTTGCTAAAGTTTGGGAGGTGTGTTGGATGGTTGATTTGTTGTCGTTCGGGGTATTGCTGGTCGTTCTCGTAGTCATCGTTTTCATCGCTCTCGTTTTGAGCGTGCGCGTGCTCAAGGAGTATGAAAGAGGAGTCAAGCTGAGCATGGGGCGATTCGCCGGCGTTGTCGGCCCAGGCCTCGTTTTCATCATTCCTTTCATCGACCAGGTCGTATTGGTCGACCTCCGCACGCGGACCCTCGAGGTCCCGCGGCAGGACGTGATTACCAAGGACAATGCGACCGTGGGGGTTGATGCGGTCATTTACTACAAGGTGGTCGACCCCGGGAGAGTGGTCATACAGGTCGAGGACTTCCAGTATGCGACAATCCGCCTTGCGCAGACGAC
>JAPLWU010000121.1 GCA_026396425.1 Microcaldota archaeon
GAACTGCATTCCCAACCTCTCGGTGTTTACCCAAATCCTGAAAGCGGGTATGACTCCCTTGGCTACGAGCTCCTTTATCCTGTACCTGACGACCTCGGCCGATGCGCCGACTTTTTTCCCTATCGCCATGTTCGAAGCCCTCGAGTCGCATGAAACCTCCTTCAGAATCCTCAGGTCAAGCTCGTCAATGTCCTCCCTCCTAATAGGCCCCCCCAGATACGAAGTATTCGCCAAAATCTCGCCTCCTGCCCCCAGGTACTTCCTCATGTATTCGTAGACGTATATGTTGACGGCAGTATCAACACCTGTTACATACTTTCCGTACTTACTCTGGAAGTTGTTCCAGAAGCTCCTGAAATGCTCCGGGTCTCTCGCGGACACGAGGACCACTAAGTCGTATCTGCCTGTGCACGAGAAGACCCACATGGTCGAGCGGCTTCTGACAAGATAGCCGATCAGTTCGCTCTCAACGCCCGGCCTTATATTCCCAAGTTTGATAAAAAGCTTGAAAGTCATGTACCCAAGCTTTGCCGGCGAAATGAAGGCCACGAAGCCCGTTATTACCCCCCTTTCGACAAGCCTTGAAATCCTGTAGCTCACAACCTGCTCGGAAAGCCCCGTTCTCTTCGCTATGGCCGAAAGCGGCTGCCTGCTGTTCGAGTCTAGCGCCGCAAGAATCCGCCTATCCTTAACGTCAAGCTTTACCGCGGTCATGTCATCAAATCATACTTCTGCAAATATATTAATAAATTTTTTGTATTTAACAAACAAATCCCTGCAAATTATTAAATATAACAAACTGAATAACTAATGGAGCATGGACTGGGCAAAAATAAGCGACCCCGAGTTGGAGGGAGCGTTCCAAAAGACCGCGAAAATAGTCTTCGGAAGGGAGATCGGCGCGCTCTCAAGTTTTTCGGGCTATCTTACCGAGATGATGCTACCGTTCAGGCTTGAAAAGTCTTTCATATCCGGAAAGGACTTGATGGTCTCGCTCCCATTTTACTCCGATAATGCGAGGTTCTTATCCCAGGACGAGGCCGGCATGCTGAAGCTCGAGCCCCTGAATGTTAATGAGATAAAAGATATTGATTCGCTTTTTCAAGCAGTCCGGGAAAGGGCCGTCTATTCCGGCAACAAGCTCTTCGGAACCAACTTCGAGGTAAAAAACGTGGACAACAGCGCCAACTGCGCGCATGTCTCGAACTCGCACGGTGTTTACAACACAAAATACGGCGCGTACATATCCTGTATGCGTGAATCGGAATACGTCTTTGGAGCGAGCCTCTACCCGGATTCCAAGTTCTCCATCCGCCTATGCGATGGGGTTGGCGCCAACCGCTGCTTCGAAACCTATTACGGAACTAATCTTAGCGACACGTACTACGTTTTCAACTGCATAGGCTGCCATGACTGCATGTTCTCGTTCAACCTCCGCTCCAAGCGGAACGTCATCGGCAATCTCGAACTCCCGCGGGACCGGTATTCGACGCTAAAGCAGAAGCTCGTTTCGGAAATCGCAGATGAGCTCGCGAGAAAGAAGCGAATATTCTCAATCGCCGAAATAGCTTTCCACGGCCGCGACAGGAAAGGTCTGCCCGATGAAGAGACTGCTTACGATTCGCCAGTGCCCCCTAGAGTGGAGCAGGCTTTCAGGTCAACAACAAGGCTGATTCTAGGCCGCGAGCGCGCTGGGATAAGAACTTTCGGACCGTGGCTTCTGAGGAACGCGATTAAGGTGAAAAAAATCAAAGGTGCTCTCGGAAGCCCCACTTACAAAATAGAGGGGCTGCCCATCGTTCGCGAGATTCCGGCCGACCGGCTCGTAACCCTCGTCGAGGGAGTTTCGCTTTCTAAAAGCCGCCACATAAACCTGGCCGAGGGCGAGGAGCCATCCCTGAATGAACTACTCGAAAAAGTCGCAAAAATAGCATACTTCGGAAGGGAAATACTCGGCCTATGGAAGCATTGCCGCCAAATCCGAGCACATCTTCGGAGGCTACCTCCGCATACTCGAATCCCAGTTCTGCATGAACTGCTACGACCCCATAAATGCCAAGGGATGCTTGGAAGTCGACAGCTCCTATTCCGCGCGTGACTCCTACTTCTGCCACAACTGCGAGAACATCGAAAGCTGCATTTTCTGTTTTAATGCAAAATCCATGTCCTACGCAATATGCAACACGCCAGTAAGCAGGGAAGAGTATTCCAGGATAAAGAAAATGCTGCTGGCCTACGTGAACAAGGAACTCGACGAGAAAAACTCCTTGGGGCTAAGCATCTTCAACCTATCAGAATTCAAGGACAACCGAATAGGAGCCAGAGTCTAAGTTTTTCCTCCGCTCCATTTTCCCCACGCAACAGTTCGCCGTCAACGCTACTTCACTCCGGCGAATTTCCTCACTCCCAAAACAATCCACGTCGCTAAGACGAAGGGAAAAGTGAGCGCGATTAAGTCATACGCACCCATCATCCACACTATCGCAACTGAAAGCAATATTGCAACGACTGCGTAAGCAAACGAGGAAACTTTTCTTTCGGCGAAAGCAATGCCGCAAAGAACTCCGTTATACCCGAAAATCCCCGCGCTAATCAATCCAAGCGGCAACGAGAACGCATAAGCCGCTGCCAGGCCAAGCGCGGAGCCGAGGAGGCCATAGGCCGCAACAGTTCTTGAGCTAACAAGCAATCCGATGAAGAAGAGAAGCCCAACAATCACGCTGTCCTGAAGCATCACTTGCGCAAAGCCCGTCGAGATTCCTGAAATAATATTCATCGTCTGTGATTCGTAGGCGGGCAAGGAGTTGACCTGCGCCAACCCCGTTGCCTTTAGAAAAAGAATCACCACCCACCCGCTCAGCACGAACGGGAAGGTAAACGGCGCAAGATTCCTCTTTCGCATAAACTCCATTATCGGAGTGGAAATTGCCGCTCCGATTACCGCGAAAAAGAAAGTAACAAAACCAAATTCGAAAAAATAAAGAATGCCGATGCCAACGAGCGCCCCGTTGAATCCATACGTGCCGGACTCAATCTCTTCCTTCTTATACCCTAGAAGCATTGCCGTCAGAGTCCCAACAACTACACCTAAGACTGCACCAAGCCCCGCGTTAAAAGAACCTACGAAAACCGCAATCAAAAAAATAAGCCCGGTTATCTCGTTTTCCTGAAGCATTATTTTTGACATTCCCTTAAGATTGGCCCGAACGAAACGCCCTGCGTCCATGGTATAGTCTAGATGGACATTATATTGATAAACTGTCTGCAAAGCTGCGTAATAGGAAAGCGGGAAGAGACACATCCGTCTCCCGTTCTTACCACGATAAAATTAGGGGCCGGGTTTTATATCACTTGTTCTCCTTTTGAAGTCAAAATTCGGCTTTTTTCGGTTTCCTCCAGCCCCCCCGTCCAAAAGCAGTCAACGCACTACCATAAACACCTAGCACTACGCTAATGAACCCGTTAAGAAATCCGAACCGACTGTCTTTTATACTGAACTTGAAATCCGGCGCTTCGCCGACCGAAACGTAACCCGAATCCGCGGCGGCAGGCGCACTGTCGGAGCTTTTTACCGCCCATCCATTCTTTTTGGCAGCATTAATCGCACTTATCGCCACGGGGCGCGCGTTTGGCCCTCCGAAGGCGAGCTTCACTTCGCACGAGGCCATGCCGTGCCCATCGCCGCTAGCGTTGCCAGTCGAAACCTGCCCTGAGATCGTATCTTCGCGGGCCACTATAACTGTAAAACTCTTTTCTTCGCTTTTAACGGCTTTGATGTTGAGCGGCACGACGAAGGTTACACTCGTATCGGAAAACATCCTATCGCTGCACCCCACTGGAGTGCACATTCGGCCTACTCCGAGTCCGCGTTCAACTATTGTCATATCAAACGAGTTTAGGGTTTGCCAGTCTGCAACAAAAGCATACTCCTTCTCTCCCAATGTCCTGACAACGAGCGTTCTCCAATCCGGCCCCAGAATTTCGCGAATTTCATCTCCCGAAAGGTTTTTCACCGAGTATTTCTTGACAAAAGTTTCGAATGACTCCGTTTTTGATGGTGCCACGTTTGCAAGAAGCGTGAATACGGCAACCGAAGTGGCCACCCCGACGGCTATCGGCAGTTTGTTGTGTTTTATGCGCCTGCCCGTCTCCATTAATTTTTCCCTGAGAAATTCCCCAGGCCTCAACTTTTGCGGCTTTGCTGCTTGCGTCACGTGTGCTGATTTCATATTAACCCCCTTGGTATTATGCCGAAATTCCTTAATAAGCTTTTTTGAAAACGAAAAGCGGGCCCGGCGCGATTTTCACGCCCCAATTTTCGAGTCCGGCGTCTTGAGACGCGAGGACGCGTTTTCTTTTGGGGTTCAGCCAGTTTTCTTCCGGCGTCGCCCTTTCTTTTGGGGTTGATACAGACCTTTTCTTTCGGGAAAGAAAAGGGATGTATTTTTGAACGCGCGACCTTCACCTTAGGAGAGTGTCGCTCTATCCAAGCTGAGCTACGGGCCCGTGCGCGGGATATTAAACCAACCAATAAATATAAAGCTTCAACTTCAACAAGCATCCGTTGGAGTGATTTGATGAAGCCTACGCCAATCATCTCAGGCAACTGGAAGATGAACAAAACAATAACCGAGGCCGTCGAGTTGGCGAAAGCGCTGAAAAACGGACTCTCGAATGAACAAATCGAAATTGTTGTTTTTCCCCCTTTTCTCGCCGTTCCAGCGGTTGTTAGAGAGCTTGCGAATTCGAATATTGCGGTTGGAGTGCAGAATGCGAATGCCAACGAGAAGGGCGCTTTTACCGGTGAAATTTCTCCAACAATGGCAAAGGATGCTGGCTG